>RFVZ01000100.1 GCA_009922405.1 Betaproteobacteria bacterium | reverse complement strand
CGCTTCGGACGATTTAACCACCGCTTCTAACAAGTGCAACCAGGCACTCAGCCTGGATATCCGCAGCGCTCCGCTGCAACTGCTCAATGGGCTGGTCTACCATCTTCAGTCAATGGAAGGTGCATCCGAGCAAGCGGCCCTGGCGGAACAAGGTTACAAGCTATCCCTCCAGTTCGATCCGACCAACTGGGTGGCGCACTACTTTTTGGGGCGTCTCGCGCTCGAGCAACGAAAGTTTGACGAGGCCCAGGAAGAATTTGCAAATGTTCTCCTATTTGAACCTGAGGATCCTGACGCGCTGCTCGGTCTCGCTGTGGGCGCGTATTACGGCGGACAACCAAAAGCTTCTGTTGCCGCTATCAAACAATTAGAACGTGTCTCATCCGCCCGAAACCTCGAGTTAACGATCAATGCGCTTCAAGTGGGTGCACTGGCCTACGCCGCGAGTGGTGAAAAAACGCTGGCGTTGCAATGGTTGAGTAAGGCCAAACGCAACTGCGGGTCACCGGCGAACTGCGGCAGATTGGAGAATCGAGTACAGCATTGGTTTGCGATCCACGATGCTGGGCGGGGAACACTCGGTCTTCCAGACTTCTCCGAGCGACAAGCGGTTGCTCTCGCGCCACCTTCGGAGCCACCGAAGACCCTCAGCGTCTTACTGACGCAGAACCTAGAAACTACTGGGTCACCCTCCACCAATAATCGTGTCGCCGAACCGTTAGATCGGCCAGACTGCACGTTACCCACCTTCAAAAACGGACAGTTAGTCGCCGCAGGCACCGGGGTGGCTACGTCACAGTTTCGTGGGCGCATGGTGATGCTCGACGTCGTGATCATCAAAATGGAGGACACGATATCTACCAACAAGGGCGTCAACCTCCTGTCTTCGCTGAATTTTCAATTTGGCTCATCGACTTTGTCTCTTCCCGCTTTTAACCGTTCGGTCGCAGGAACAGCGCTCACAGGCGGCAGCGCTTCCGACACGACGAGCATCACGCGAGCGATCAGTGTCCCAGCGCTGACCTATTCGCTCAATATCGCCAATGCCAATTCGAAAATAAATGAATTATTGGCTCGACCGACGATCGTTGCGATGGATTGCACCAAATCGGAATTTTTTTCTGGCACTGAACTGAATGCGGCGGCGGTGTCAGGCTCCGCACTCGGCATGAGTCAACCAATTCAAGTTCAAAAAGAAATTGGGGTGAAGCTCGCTGTCACACCGCAGTTCATGAATGACAGCACAGTCAGGCTAGCGATCGATGTCGTTCGAACGTTTGTCACACCAGCAAGTAGCGACGTAAATTACACGTTTAAACTTGAGACCTCAAAAATCAACACGCAATCCAATGTGCAGTTGAAATTCGGTGAGACGCTGATCCTCGGCGGACTCAGCGAGAAAGAATACTCAAAAACGAGGGACGGCGTTCCGTTTCTGGAAAGCATTCCAGGTCTCCAATATTTTTTCTCAAACCAGAAGACCCTAGATTTTCAACGATCCGTCTTAATGCTAATCACGCCACGTGATCCTTACTACACCTTTCAACAGCCCGAGGGCGTTGGCAACGAGAACCAGTCCTCTGGTGGATCTTCTAATTCAAGGTCAACCAGCCTAGATAGACTTCGGAATCGTTATGGCGATTGGTTTGAACCGTATTCAACGACGGAGTCGATTTTTAATCACCTCGGCAAAACTGATCTGTATCGGGAATTTCGCACAGGCGACGTCACGTTGGAGAAATGGGACCGACAGCAGAGCACCTACGAACGCCTTCAGCAGGCCCTGAACTTCATTTTCTATTGACACTGGACATGAGCCCGAAACTTTTCCAGCTTTTGATTCTAGTCATCTTCCAGCTCCAAATTCCAGCGCAGGCCGAAGTACCCGACTTTCCAGATAAATTGATTAAACTGGGTACGTCCGCGGAGGGTGGTGTTTTCCATGCGATGGGGGAAAACATCTGCACAGAGGTCAATAAGCAGCTTGAATCAACGCAGGTTCGGTGCATCGCTTACCCAACCGGCGGTACCGAATACAATATTGAGGCAATCAAAAACGGACGCCTGCAGTTGGGTTTCGCCTTTAGCGCAAGTGGCGTCCCGTTTCCCCTCGGCATCGAAGAACTCATCACGCTATACAAGGCCCCGCTCATATTAATTGCAAGAGAGGGAGCTGGCATCGCGGCACCGTCAGATTTACGCGGAAAACGTATCGGCATTGGGACACCAACGTCGACAAGACGGCAGCTTTTGAACGCCATTATCGAGCCTGCCGGGGTCAGTGCCGGCGAACTGGTAGCGGCGCCAGACTTGCCGACCGCAAAGCTTGCCGACCTGTTCTGCGATGGCCAAGTCGATGCGATCGTTGAATCACTTGGTATCCCCAGCGGACTTTACGAAAAACTTCTCAAAAATTGCGGCGGTGTCGTTGTCAATTTTGACGCACGCTTCGTCGACCGGATGGTGCAGCGAGAACCCCGATTTTCTAGAACAGCAATTCACGGCAACCTGTTCCCCGGCGATGACTCAGGAAGGGTATTGTTGACAGTCACCCAGAAATTAATGCTGGTGACCAGCACCAATGTTTCCCCTGAAGCGTTAAAGCGATTCGCCACTACATTAATGGCCGCAGCGCCTGAACTCAAACGATTGAACCGCAGCTTCGCGGCCTTCAATGAGTTAGATGCCTTGCCAACTCTCCCGCTCGCTACCGCGCCAGAGCCATCGGCGAGGCCTGAGCCACTAAGGACATTGCAGTCAAAGTCGCCGGGGATAAAAAAGATAACAGGCGCCTGTCCTTTTTGCGATCTAAGGTACGGAGATGCGTCCGGAATCAAGTTGCGAGGTAGCAATTTTGACGGCGCTTATTTACTTTCCGCAAACTTCTCTCGCGCGAGTCTCGTCGGTGTCTCGCTGCGCAGCACCTCAATGAATTATGTCGATCTGTATCGGGCAGACCTAAGCGGCGCCGATTTGACAAAGGCCAACTTGCATCGGGCCAACCTCAACGAGGCGACGATAACGGGGGCGAACCTCAGCCGAACAAATTTTTCCAACGCATCGATGGATGCAACCGACCTGTCTGGCAGTACCGCAGTTAATGCCTCATTCAAGAGTTCTAGTATGCGTGATGCATTTATAGTTTCTTCGGATTTATCTTCAGCCGAGCTTCAAAGTACGAATTTAGGATCATCAACCATTGATAAATCATCGTTGAATCGAGCAATTTCCCGCAATGCAAATTTTCATCAGGCTTCAATCTCGAGATCCTCTGCGATAGATTCGGAATTTGACACTTCCGATTTTTCAGACGCCACTTTAAAATTTTCTGATTTCACCAATGCATCCTTTAGACGGGTCAACTTCAGAAATTCGACGCTGATCGGCAATGATTTCTCGCGAGCGGACTTCACCGGAGCCGATTTTACCGGTGCACTCCTCACAGACAACGTCTTTAGCAATGCCAACTTTTGCAACGCAATCATGCCGGACGGACGCAGTGGGGCTTGTCCACGTTGAAGTTTTATGGGCTCGCCAGGACTAATCAATAATCGCCGAATAAATGATGCTCTTCAGTTGCGCGCGAAAATTGTAGGTGCTTGACGGCATCAACTGAGTCATAAACACCAGACTGATCTGCTCTCGGGGATCCACCAAAAATAGCGTCGAAGCGGCACCACCCCAGTAATAGTCTCCCCCGCCCATCACGCCCGCGATCACCGGGTCAATCACACTCGCAAAACCCAAACCAAATCCAACGCCCCGATTAGGGCTTTCGGAAAACAAGCCCAAGGCCCAGGCCGACAGATCTTTACCATCCTTGAGATGATTGCGAGTCATCATGTCGAGTGTTCGGGGCCCAAAATCCTTGCGCCATCGAGCTCGCCCCGACGACGCAACATCTCGCAAAAGCGCAGGTAATCTGCAGTGGTTCCAACCAGGCCCCCACCGCCAGAGAAAAACACGGGTTCAGTCAGATAACGACTTATTTCAGGGTCATCGATCACTTCGAGCTGTCGATTGGAATCGCGTCGATAATTCGCCACGAACCGCGACCGCTGGTGCGGACGCACCTGGAACCCAGTGTCCACCATGTTCAGGGGATCAAAAATATGATCCTGAAGAAATTCGGGGAACGCCTGTCCCGAAATAATTTCAACTAGCGCCCCACAGGCGTCGGTCGCTAGCGAATACATCCATTGTTCACCTGGTTGATAGGCAAGCGGAATCTGGCTGAGCTTGTCCATGAATGCCATCATGCCGTTGTGACGGTCCACGCTCGTTGCTCGAAGGGATCGATACCGATAATCGACCGGGTGTTCGACGCCGACACTCATCAACTGGCCACCATAGGTCAGACCGCTAGTGTGCCGCAGCAAGTCGCGGATACTGACTGGCCGGTGCAGAGGTTCTGTCTGGAACGTCGTATCGCCATCGCCATCGCCATCGCCAGCGACGTAGACACATTGCTCTTGCCAGGACGGGACCCAGCGGGAAACGGGATCATCCAGCTGAAACAGCCCACGTTCATAGAGCATCATCAACGCGACCGAGGTCACAGGCTTGGTCATCGAATAAATACGAAAAATCGCATCGTCGGCCATCGACCGACCGCGCTGAAGATCCATCTGCCCAAGACTGCGCTGATAGGCCAAATGCCCATGCCGCATCAGCGCGAGCTGACAACCTGAGATCTTCCCCTCATCGATATAGCGACCCTGCAAATGCGTGGTTAATCGCTCAAGTCGATTCAGATCGAACCCGCTAGGATGCTTCATGAATGGATCCTTTGTTTCGCAGAGCCCTCGTCGGGGCCGAGTTTCTATTCAACCCGACCGATTTTTCGAACGATCCTGTCGAGAACCTTGGCATCCGCATCCCAGTAACTCTGAAATTCAGGCGCGTCGAGGTATTCGATCGGGCTGCCAGCTTTGAGGATGGTGCTGATCACTTTTTCATCGTGGGCCGCGGCGCGGGCCGCCTGACGCAATTTTTGAATAATCGGATCGGGAGTGGCTGCAGGAACGAAGAGCCCTGACCACTGATCAAACTGGATGTTGACACCCAGGCTTTTGAGGCTCGGCACATCCGGCAACGACGCGAGTTTGCCCTCGCCCCAATGGGCGATCACCCTCACCTTTCCAGCCTTCACCTGAGCAACAATCGACGATGGGCCTGTTGCGACAAAATCAATTTCCTTGCCGAGCAGTCCAAGAACAGCCGGCCCCGCACCCTTATAAGGCACGTGGGTCATTTTCAGGCCGAGTTCGAGTTTGAGCATTTCAACCGGGACATGCATCGTCCCGTAATTGCCTGAAGAACCGAAATTCAGCTTGTCCGGATTTTTGCGGACGTACTCGACAAACTCCTGAAAGCTCTGCCAAGGAGCGTCCGCACGAACTGCAAGAACCGTGGGATCGGCGGTAAAGCGGGCGATCGGTTTGAACTGATTAAGAACGAATGAGGGCGACCGACCGAGCACCTCTTCCGACACCGGGATGGTCGAAATCGATACCAGCGCCATCAACAAGGTCAACCCGTCCGGCTTGGAACGCGCAACCTGAGCCATTCCAATCCCTCCGCCGGCGCCCGCTTTGTTATCGACGACGATGGGTTGCCCAAGAAATTGCGCCATTGATTCAGCTACTGGGCGCCCCACGGTATCGGCCACGCCCCCCGGGGGAAACGGAACAACCAAGGTAACCGGGCGACTCGGGTAAACCTCGGCCCAAGTGGGTATGCAAAACCCAGCCAGCAGAGCAAGGACGCCTAACGCTCGCACGCAGTGGCGCCTAATAGTTTTATTTAACTCAAACATGTTGATGATTTCCAACTTTGAAAAAATCTCATTGATTCAGGAGGCTCTTGAGGAAAGGACATGAGCAACGATCGCGTTGGCATGCCCATGACCTAACCCATGCTCGGACTTCAGGAATGCGACCCGTTCCATGTGTTTCATCTCCTTGAGTTCGGCAACCAGTGTTAGCCAATGGTCGATTGGCCGGCCGTATTTCTTCTCGATGGACGGGAAATAAGAAGCTGGACCTTTGATTTTGTCCTCTAGCATCGTCACATTCCAAAAAATGGGTCTAAACAGATCCCGGGCAGGAACAGTCAAAGAGCATCTGGCACACCTTTTGAAGTTCAGGACAGTATTGCTCAAAACCCTTCCAGTCCACCAGCGAGCGCAACGCGCAGGGCTTTATCAACGTGGTATTCCCCCAAAGTGAGGATTGCGAAGCGTAAACATCAGGTGGTCGCGCCAGGCGCCATCAATAAATAGATACTCACGGGCTATCCCTTCCTGCTCGAAGCCTAAGCGCTGAATGACCCCAATACTTCGGACATTCTCGGGGCGCACATTGGCCTGAATTCGATGTAGGTTAAATTCCGGCGAGAAAGTGTGATTGATGATGGCCAGCAGGGCTTCACGCATCAGTCCAAAGCCCTCGTGATCGCTATCGATCGCGTAGCCCAACATCCCGTTTTGAAAGGCCCCGCGTACGATCTGTGTGAGATTGATATTTCCAATGACGATGTTCGGATTAGCCAGAGGCTGCAGCCACCAACGCGAGGCTGTACCAGCAACCACTTCTGCAGCGGCGTTTCGAAGGCGCTCGCGCTGAAGCGTCTCAGTGTCCAGCCCAGGCGGCGCCGGCGGGTTCCAAGGCGCGAGATGAGCCACATTGCGCCCGAAGAATGCTGCGACCATCGGGGCCAAGTCCTCACTGACCGGCAACAGTTGCAGCCGCTGCGTTCTGATTGAATCGGGAAGCTTGCTATTTGCCATGCGTCGAATATGCCGCCCCGTCCTCGCGGAAACGTCGGCCAGTTGGCCCGGGCGACCTCTTCGGGGTATTGTCAATTTCCCAATCAAACGGATGCCAAGAATTGAACGCCTCAATTGCCAGTCAACTGCGTAATGCCATCGCTTCGACGATCTGCCTGCTTGCAGTTTGTTGTGGAGCGGCTGCTCAGGTAGTTTCGGTGCCCTTCAACGAGAACGGATTTTTATTCAGCGATGCCCCGACGCTGACCTTTGTTTGGGTGGGAGCGAAAGCTCGCGCCACTCTGGTTTTCATACCGGGCGGCGAAGGGCGAATCGGCCTGACGCCGGACCGCAAAAGCCTTGGGGGCTTCTACGCCGCCACTCTTAAGCCACTCAGCGACCCAAACTTGACCAGTGGGCTCTTTAATGTTGTTGTATTCGACTCTCCAGTCGCGTTGCCTTCGGGAAACGATTACCCCAATTCACGACAAAGCAAAGAGCATCTTCTGCGCGTGGAGAGCGTTGCACGCCATTTTCGAGATCAATATAGTCGACCAGTCTGGATCATGGGGCACAGCAACGGCGCCGCGAGCATGACCGAATTCTACAAGATGCTTGAGCAAAACGGTCAGACAGCCCTCGTCTCCGGGCTTATTTACAGCTCAGCCCGAAATGGATCGAGTTTTGGTGACAAAACCAATATACCCATTTTATTTTTAGCGCACGAGCGTGATGGATGTGCAAAATCAATGCCCTCAGTTTCGCGCGCAGTTTATGAAAGAATACGAAACACCAACCAACAAAAGATTGACTACATTCAAATTAGAGGCGGAGAGGATCAACTACAAAATCCATGTACCTCCGGGTTTCATATGTTTCACAAGGCCTCTAATGAGGTACTGCAAGCCATCGATCAATTCGCCAATTCGATATTACCCCCCGAGCAATAGACGCCTTGTTCCGCCCGCCCTTCCCCAACCCGCACGAAACCGCGGCGCACAACGGGGTGGCGGGAGACCAGAAACAATACAAAGCTTATGAGAATCGAACACCACACGCTGATCAGCGCTGCTGTCAACGAGCTCGCCCCAACACAGTGCTGTGTTGGGTATCTCGAAGTACAAGATAAGCGCGCCCAATGGGAGCGACTCTCTCGCCGCGCCCGGCGCACCATGCTTGATCAGCACTGCTTTCCAACCGTTATCGGACCGGAGGACCGGCCGTTCATCCTCGACCATCATCACCTCGCACTGGCACTGCATGAGTTGGGACACAAAACCGTCCAGCTAATGGTGCTCAAACGACTGAACTGGCTGGATCCAGAGACCTTCTGGCGCCTGATGGAATTTCATCAGTGGGCACATCCCTTTGACCAACGTGGGCGACGCGTTGCATTCACCAGAATTCCGGCGACAGTGGCTCAACTGATTGATGACCCTTATCGGAGCCTGGCCGGATGCGCCCGTAAAGCCGGTGCCTTTGCAAAAGACATCACACCATTCAGCGAATTTCTTTGGGCAGATTTTTTCCGGTCAAAAATCGCCAAGCCCACCCTCGTCAAAAATTGGGATGGGGCAGTGCGAATCGCGATTCATCTCGCAGGCCAGCACGAAGCGAGTTATTTACCCGGCTGGGTGGGGGCGTTCTAAGGTAAGCAAGTCCATGAACGCGTGATCAATCGCGCGTTCCCGATTTGTTCAAAAAACCTCTCTGCCAAGTCCACGGCATTACCCTGTTCAAACAGGACCGTCCAGCCAAGCCGAACGTAATCACCCTCGCGCCCCTGAGCCAGCGCACGGACCTCGACGTGCCCCTGGCGGAAAACTTCTTGCGCCAGGCTTTGAACCAGATCCACATCCTTGGGCGAGCAAGTCAATTCAAAACGGACGGCCTGCGTCAGATGGTCGGTCACGCCCATTTTGAGATTCAAGAACTGGGCGACGTGGCGCAACACAGTATTGGCCAACAAAATGATGATCGTCGCGCTCCATGCGTCAATCGCCCGTTCCAATCCGCACAGCGTCCCGACCGCAGCACAGCACCAGAGCGTGGCTGCCGTATTGATGCCCCGAGTCTGCCCGGCATCTTTGAAAAGCAGTCCTCCGCCGATAAAACCAACCCCGACCACGATTTGGGCCGCCATCCGGACCGGTTCACTATAGCCATCCGCCGTCTTGGTGACCAGCATAAAAAGGCACGCCCCAAGACTTACCAAGGCATTCGTTTTTAAATCAACGAGTCGGCGGTGCCACTGGCGTTCCACCCCGATGAATGAGCCAAGGAGGAGCGCGAGGGCCATCGAAGCCAAAAATG
>RFVZ01000099.1 GCA_009922405.1 Betaproteobacteria bacterium | reverse complement strand
CGACGACCGTTTCGGGTGATACGCCCGTCAGGTGATTCGGCACGATCGACGCCAACCGATCAAACCAGAACTGCGCCATCGCGTTCAGTACCTGACCCTTCCCGGGAATGGGTTCGCTGAGCACCACGTCGAAGGCCGACAATCGATCGGTCGTAATGATGAGCAACCGATCGGAGCCCACCGCGTAGATGTCGCGCACCTTGCCGCGTCCAACGAGTGGTAGCGAATGGAGCGACGATTCGAAGAGCGCGGGTGTGGAGAATTCAGGCAAGTGATTCAACCTGGAACATTCGATAAGCGTTAGATTCTCGCACGCCCCGAACCCCATCATGCCAAAGCCATCGACGATGCCCATGTCCGTAACCCCCACTGTGACCTGCACTGCGACCCGCACTGTGAACACCCCTGTGACCAATCTAGAGCGCCGCGAGGTCTTAGCCGGCTGGATGGCCCTGAACCTCTTGCTCGCGGTTCCAGCGCTCGCTCCTTCCAGGTCCGAGGCCGAGGAAGCAACCAAACCTTTCCCGCCAGACGATGCCTTGCGTGAGGCCCGGCGCCAGGGACAAGGCCGCTTCCGGTGGTTCGGCTTAACCGTCTACGATGCCGAGCTCCTGTCGACCCAACCCCTGCGCGATGATCAGTGGCCGCAACAGACATTCGGACTTCGACTGACCTACGCCCGCGCATTGCGGGGTGGAGAGATCGCGCACAACGCGAAGTTTGGCTTCAGCGGATGACCGCACTTTTTCCAGACGTGAACCAAGGCGATGCCATTACGGGCGTCAATCTTCCGAACCGAGGAGTCCGATTTTGGCGGACCGACCGCCCGCTCGGAACGGTGGACGATCCAGCCTTTGCCCGCGCCTTTTTTTCGATCTGGCTGGACCCGAAAACCACGGCCCCCGATCTTCGAAAATCCCTGTTCGGAGCCTAAGCCAACAGCTCATGATCCTGATCGGCCAGATAGCGCTCGCCCTCTTCAATCAGGAAATATCGAAAGGCCTCGGCGACTGGCGAAAGCAACTTGGATTGCAAATGAACGACGTGCCAGGTGCGCATTACGGGTGTGTCCGTCACATGGAGTCGTACTAGCAAACCCGAGCGCAACTCGAGTCCGATCGTGTGCAGGGACAAGAAACTGACGCCCATTCCGGCCATCACTGCCTGCTTGATCGTTTCATTGCTGGACACCTCCATCGCGATTCGGAGTTCGCATCGATGTTCGGCGCAAAATTGCTGCAAGGTGCTTCGAGTACCCGACCCATGCTCACGGACAATCATCGAATAGGCCTCGAGCTCGGACGCCGGAAGTTGACCAACCCCCATCAGCGGGTGATTGGGGGCTGCAACAAAGACCATCGGATGCGCAGCGAACGCCTCGGCGCGGGTTACGAGTTCGCGGGGCGGTCGGCCCATCACCGCGAGATCTAGTTCGCCGGACTGCATTAGGGCGACCAGGCGCTCTCGATTGCCAGCCACCTGCAATCGGATGTCAATTCCTGGATGGTCCTGGCGGAACTGCGATAGCAGCCGCGGCACGAAATACTTGGCCGTGCTCACCATCCCGATCGTCAGCAGACCGCTCTCCAGCTTCTTGAGCCTCGCCATCGCGATATTGGTCTCTTTGAGGACCATCAGCATCCGACGGGCATGGGTCAAAAAATATTCGCCGGCGGTCGACAGACGGATTTTTCGGCCCTCCCGATCGAACAATGCCAGTCCCACCTGCGCTTCGAGCTCCCGGATCTGCATCGACACGGCAGGCGCTGTCAAATGCAAGGATTCGGCCGCGCGCACCATGCTGGCACACCGAACGACCTCGGTAAAAATCTGCAGCTGACGCAAAGTAATGTTCATTTGGACATAACGATAAGTTTTTCTGATTCAAAAGACAATAATTCCTGACTTTCCCTGATGGAGTGGCGCGATTAGGGTATCGACATCTGGCCGTGAACGACGCCCCCGATCGAACTTCCTCTGCAATCCAGGAGAACGAATGAACCACCCTATCTCCCCCGAGACCGGCGCTGACGCAAGCACCGAAGGCCAAATCACGGATGCCAAAAAGCGCTACAGCGCCGGCGTCCTGAAGTATCGGCAAATGGGCTACTGGGACCCGGATTACGTCCCCAAAGAGACCGATACGCTTTGCTTATTTCGGATCACGCCGCAAGACGGCGTCGATCCGATCGAGGCCGCAGCCGCAGTTGCCGGCGAATCGAGCACGGCCACCTGGACGGTGGTGTGGACCGATCGTTTAACGGCTTGCGATAGTTATCGCGCCAAGGCCTACAAGGTCGAGCCAGTTCCAGGACGCGCCGGGGAGTTCTTCGCCTGGGTTGCCTATGACCTGATCCTTTTCGAGGAAGGGTCGATTGCCAACATGACTGCAAGCCTGATTGGCAATGTGTTCTCCTTCAAGCCCCTCAAGGCTGCACGGCTCGAAGACATCCGAATCCCAGTCGCGTACATCAAGACGTTCAAAGGACCACCAACTGGACTGATCGTCGAACGCGAGCGCCTCGACAAGTTCGGTCGCCCCTTGCTGGGCGCCACCACGAAGCCCAAGCTCGGTCTATCAGCCCGCAATTACGGACGCGTGATCTATGAGGGTTTGAAGGGCGGCCTCGACTTCATGAAAGATGACGAGAACATCAATTCGCAGCCTTTCATGCACTGGCGCGACCGATTTCTGTACGTCATGGACGGCGTCAACAAGGCGAGCGCCATGACCGGTGAAGTCAAAGGCAGTTACCTCAATATCACCGCCGCGACCATGGAGGACATGTACGAGCGGGCTGAGTTTGCCAAAGAACTTGGATCGGTCATCGTCATGGTCGACCTCGTCATCGGCTGGACGGCAATCCAGTCAATCGCGAACTGGTGTCGCAAGAACGACATGATCATGCACATGCATCGTGCTGGACACGGCACCTACACTCGGCAAAAGAACCATGGGGTGTCGTTTCGGGTCATGGCGAAATGGCTTCGCCTGGCGGGCTGCGACCACCTCCATGCGGGCACCGCAGTGGGCAAGCTTGAAGGCGATCCGATGACTGTCCAGGGCTATTACAACGTCTGCCGCGACAGCTACACGCGGACCGATCTTCCGCGCGGACTGTTCTTCGATATGGACTGGGCGGATACCAAAAAGGTCATGCCAGTCGCATCCGGCGGGATCCATGCGGGTCAGATGCACCAGCTGATTGACCTGTTCGGCGATGACGTCGTTCTTCAGTTTGGCGGGGGCACGATCGGCCATCCGGCCGGAATCCAGGCTGGCGCAGTCGCCAATCGGGTGGCCCTCGAAGCAATCGTCAAAGCGCGCAACGAAGGCAAGAACATCGCTGAGGAAGGTCCCGAGATCCTCCGAAAAGCGGCAACTTTCTGTACGCCACTCCGACAGGCCCTCGATACCTGGGGCGACATCAGTTTTAACTACACGGCGACCGATAGCAGCGACTACGCGGTGACCCCAGCCGTTTCGGGCTGAACGGTCCGCATTCAAACCAATCTGGAGCAACACTCATGATGACCAACCCGACCGGGCGGCTTACCCAGGGCCAGTTCAGTTTTCTGCCTGAACTGACCGATGACGAAATCAGCCAGCAGATCGAATATGGCCTGAACAAAGGTTATGCGTGGAGTATCGAATACACCTGCGATCCGCACCCTCGTAACACTTACTGGGAGATGTTCGGGATGCCGATGTTCGACCTCAAAGACCCGGCGGGAGTCCTGCTCGAACTGCATGCGTGCAGGCAGACCTTCAAGAATCACTACATTCGACTGATGGCGTTTGACTCAACTCGCGGGGTCGAGTCCATCGCAATGAGTTTTATCGTCAACCGGCCCGCCAATGAGCCGGGCTTCGGCGTCACTCGGCAAGAGGTCAACGGCCGCTCGATTCGATATACGGTCCACAGTTATGCGACCGATAAGCCTGAGGGTGAACGCTACTAAGCGCTATGTATTCAATCCCTGGAAGTACCCGGCAACTCGACGCCGAATCATCCCGCGCAGTCACCGCGGTACAAACCGAGGGCCCATCGCCCCCTGCCCACGGAACGTCGGGCCACCCGCTGACGGTCAATGAGGTTCTGACGCAAAGCCAGATCGAGTCTGTGATGGACGAACTCGATCGGGATCTCATCGGTTTGGTGCCGGTCAAGCAACGGATTCGAGACATCGCTGCTCTGCTAGTCATCGATCAGTTGCGGGCGCGAATCGGCTTGCAGGCGCAATCGCCCAGCCTGCACATGAGCTTCACTGGCAACCCTGGCACCGGCAAGACAACGGTCGCGATGCGAATGGCGCAACTGTTGCACCGGCTGGGCTATGTTCGTAAAGGCCACTTGGTGGCTGTGACTCGAGATGACCTTGTGGGGCAGTACATCGGTCACACCGCACCGAAGACCAAAGAAATCCTGAAAAAAGCCATGGGTGGGGTGCTCTTTATTGACGAGGCTTACTACCTTTATCGACCCGAGAACGAGCGCGATTACGGTCAGGAGTCAATCGAGATCCTGCTTCAAGTCATGGAAAATCACCGCGATGATCTCGTCGTGATCCTGGCTGGTTACAAAGACCGGATGGATACTTTTTTTCAGTCCAACCCAGGAATGAGTTCCAGGATTGCCCACCATCTTGATTTTCCGGACTACAGTCAGGCTGAACTACTGCTGATCGGAGACCGGATGCTCCAGGAAATGAGCTACCAGTTCGGAACGGGCGGTCGTGAGACCTTTGGTGAATACCTCAACCGCCGCCTCGAGCAACCGCACTTTGCCAATGCGCGCAGCGTACGTAACGCGCTCGACCGAGCTCGCCTGAGACAGGCCAGCCGGCTATTCGCGGACCGAGATCGTGCCCTCACACGCGACGATCTTTCGACGATCGAATCGTCAGACATCCGCGCCAGCCGAGTCTTTAGCCCTGCTGCATGATGGTCCCCGCCTAATCGTCCCGATCCACTCTCCCCTGCCGAATAACCGAAGAGTTCGCTTCCATGCCCTTGTCGCACCGCCGCACCCTGACGCACCATCTCATCGAAGAGCGTCGGCGCTTCCCTCAGGCAAGCGGGGCGCTGAACGGATTGCTCCTCGACATCGCGGTCGCTTGCAAGGCAATCGCCCGAGTTGTTTCCTTTGGAGAATTAGGCGATCAAATCACCGTGGCTCCTATGACCTCCAAGGCGAGCGGGTTCGTAGCACAACCGACGAACTCACGAACCCTAAGTTCGCTGAGCCAGGATATTTTTCTGCGCATCAACGAATGGAACGGTCATACCGCCGGGATGGTTTCCCAGGCCCTTCCTTACCCCATCCAGCTTTCCGCGGAACAGCCGCGCGGCAAATACCTGCTGGTCTTCAATGCATTGGAAGGGTCTACCAGCAACGACCTCAATGTCGCCGTCGGGAGCCTATTTTCAATCCTTCGCGCGCCGCCGGATCTGGCTGAACACCCGAGAGAAACGAGCGTGAGCGATTTCCTGCAACCGGGAACACAGCAGGTCGCGGCTGGATATGCGCTCTACGGGCCGGCGACCATGCTCGTCCTGAGCGCCGGAAATGGGGTGAGTGGCTTCACGCTGAATCACAATCTGGGCGAGTTTGTCTTGACGCACCCCCAGATCAAGGTGCCCGAACGCACTCAGGAATTCGCGATCAATAGCGCCAACTCGCGGTTCTGGGAACCCCCTGTGAAGCGCTATGTCGATGAGTGCCTCGCTGGGAAATCAGGACCGCGAGGCAAAGATTTCAACATGCGATGGATCGCTAGCATGGCGGCAGAAGCGCACCGGATCCTGATGCATGGTGGCGTTTTTCTCGAACCGCGAAATACCCGAGACCCCAAGAAGCCAGGGCCTCGACGCTTGCTCTCGGAGGCCAATCCGATTGGCTATCTCATTGAACAAGCCGGCGGCCGCGCTAGCACCGGTCGCTCGGGCGTTCTCAACATGGCGCCCAACGACCTGCATGAATCGGTCGGGTTGGTCTTTGGCTCCCGCGAAGAAGTCGAGCGTATCGAGCAATATCACCGTCAACCCCTGCAGCCCGACCAGGGACTGCAGCTCTTTACCGAGCGCAGCCTGTTTCGCGACTAGACGCAACCTCATTAATCGCAACCTCATTATTCGGAAGCCCCCATGTCTGAACGTCATCCTGTGATTGCGATTACTGGCTCGTCGGGCGCTGGAACCTCGACCGTCACCAAGACTTTTGGGAACATCTTTCGACGGGAAGGTGTCAAGGCCGCAGTCGTTGAGGGCGACAGTTTTCATCGATTTGATCGCCGTGAAATGAGAGCGCGCCAAGCGGCGGCCGAGGCGGCTGGCAACACCAACTTCAGTCACTTCGGCCCCGATACCAACCTTCTCGCTGAATTGGCAGACCTCTTTCGGAGCTACAGCGAATCAGGGCAGGGTCAAATTCGGAAATACCTTCATAACCCCGAAGAAGCCGCACCGTATCAGCAGGAACCCGGTACCTTTACAGCCTGGGAAAACATCCCCGATGACACCGATATGCTGTTTTATGAGGGACTGCATGGCGCTGTCGTGACCGAAGAGGTGGACATCGCACAGCATGTCGATCTGCTGATTGGCGTTGTCCCCGTGATCAATCTGGAGTGGATCCAAAAACTGATACGGGACAAGACCCAACGGGGCTACAGTCAGGCTGCGGTCACTGACATTATTTTGCGGCGGATGCCGGACTATGTGAATTACATCTGCCCGCAGTTCGCGCGCACCCATGTCAACTTTCAGCGTGTCCCTGTGGTCGACACTTCCAACCCGTTCGTCGCCCGCGAAATTCCGACGCCCGACGAAAGCATGGTCGTGATTCGGTTTGCCAATCCGAAAGGAATTGATTTTCCGTATCTGCTGAACATGATTCATGACTCCTGGATGTCCCGTGCCAACACGATTGTTGTTCCCGGTGGCAAGATGGAGATCGCCATGCAACTAATTTTTACCCCTTTCGTCTGGCGGATGATGGACCGTCGTCGCCGCGCCCTTGGAGCCCATTAATGTCGTCGAATTCCACCGAGCGCGTTCTGCGCGGAAGCCCTCAGCACACTGACCCTCTCGCCAACGCCATCCGGGCGCTCGCCATGGACGCCGTCCAGCAAGCCAATTCGGGCCACCCAGGGGCTCCAATGGGCATGGCTGAAATGGCCGTCGCGCTCTGGAATCGGCACCTGCGGCATAACCCAGCCAACCCCCAATGGCCCGACCGGGATCGCTTCGTACTGTCTAACGGTCATGCCTCAATGATCCTTTATGCGCTCCTGCATCTGTCGGGTTATGACCTGCCGATCAGCGAACTCAAGCGCTTCCGGCAAATGCACAGCAAGACGCCCGGGCATCCCGAAGTTGGAATGACCGTTGGCATCGAAACAACGACTGGCCCGCTCGGGCAAGGCATCACAAACGCAGTCGGTATGGCGTTGGCCGAGAAGCTTCTGGGCGACCAGTTCAATCAACCTGGCCACACCATCGTCGATCATCACACTTTCGCGTTTTTGGGCGACGGTTGCCTGATGGAGGGCATCAGTCACGAGGCCTGTTCTTTGGCCGGTGTGTTGCAGTTAAATAAGCTTATTGCACTGTATGACGACAACGGCATCAGCATTGACGGCCCCGTCAGTGGCTGGTTTGGTGATGACACGGCCGGACGATTCCGTGCTTATGGATGGAACGTCATCGGCCCCATCGACGGGCATGACGTGGATGCGGTCAGTTCAGCGATTTCGCTCGCCAAGACCGAACAACATCGTCCCAATATGATCCTTTGTCGGACAACGATCGGCGCCGGCTCACCGGGCCGTGCGGGTACTGCGAAGGCTCACGGCGAACCCCTGGGAGTGGAAGAAATCAAGGCAGCCCGAGAAGCCATCGGCTGGCACCACCCGCCCTTCGAGATCCCCGCGGACATTGCGGCCCGGTGGGACGCGCACACCTCGGGTGAGCGATTTGAAAGCCAATGGAATGAGGCCTTCGCGGCCTACCGGGCGGCCTACCCGGCACTCGCTGCCGAATTTGAACGACGGATGGCGGGCGACCCCCTGGCGAGCACCGATGCAGCCCTCAAGGCAATAATCGACCAGTTTGCGGCAGCCGGTGAGACTCTTGCCAGCCGTAAATCTTCTCAAAAGGCGCTGGCTGAAATCGCCCCCCTCCTCCCTGAATTGCTCGGCGGCAGCGCCGACTTGACGGGTTCAAACCTGACCGATTTCCCTGGCTGCGGGGCAGTTCGCGGCGGCCAGCCAGGGGGCCGTTATGTGAACTACGGCGTACGTGAATTCGGTATGGCGGCGGCGCTCAATGGGATCGCGCTCCATGGCGGTTTCATTCCTTACGGTGGCACCTTTCTGACCTTTAGTGATTACAGCCGCAATGCCATCCGAATGGCTGCACTGATGAAGATCCGGGTCATTCACGTCTTCACTCACGACTCAATCGGCGTGGGCGAAGATGGCCCAACTCATCAACCCGTTGAACACGCGGCAAGCCTGCGGGTGATCCCAGGGCTCGATGTCTGGCGGCCGTGTGATGGCACGGAGACGGCAAGTGCCTGGGCCCACGCGGTTTCCGAACGGCATCATCCGAGCGCCCTTTTGCTGACGCGTCAAAACCTGATTCCCCAACCGCGCACACCCGAACAAATCGCCGCCATTCAGCGCGGCGGTTACGTCCTTCAAGACCGCACGGGCGCTCGGGCCGTCATTCTGGCAACGGGCTCCGAAGTGGGTCTTGCGACTCAGGCAGCCGCTTTGCTCGAGGCTCGGGGCTGCCCGGTCCGGGTAGTCTCGATCCCCTCTACTTCGATTTTCGATCGGCAAGACCGAGCCTACCGCGAAGAGGTCCTAGGCCATGGCCTGCCCCGGGTCGGCATCGAAGCCGGAGTGACCCGCTGGTGGGGCCAGTATGGCTGCGTCGATGCGCTGGGGATTGACACTTTTGGGGAATCTGCGCCGGCGCCGGAAGTCTTCAAACACTTCGGCCTGACCGCCGAAAACCTCGCCACCCGAGTCGCGGCGGCTGCTGGCCATGACCATTGAACTGATCAGTTTTGATCTCGATGG
>RFVZ01000098.1 GCA_009922405.1 Betaproteobacteria bacterium | reverse complement strand
ATCGGGACGGGCCCGTACATAGGCCTCCATACCCAGCTCGGACCCAAACGAATGAATCGACTCGACCCAACCTGATTCGATTGCGGGGATCAAGGCCGGGTGCGGATTGAGTGCCCAGTGCTTGCAGATTTTGCCCTTCAGCCCCAGTGATTCGCCATAGGTGGGGAGGAGCAATTCAATCGCGGCGGTATCGAAGCCAATCCCGTGATTGAGGCGCTGCACGCCATACTCCGCATAGATCCCCTTGATCGCCATCATCGCCATGAGGATCTGAATTTCAGAAATAGCGGCAGGATCCCGCGTAAAGAGGGGCTCGATCAGGTTTGGTGTCGGCGCCTGAATCACAAAATCGACCCAGTCACCGGGGATATCGACCCGCGGCAAGGCGCCAACCACCTCATTGACCTGGGCGATCACAATACCGCCCTTGAAAGCAGTGGCCTCGATAATCGCAGGCGTGTCTTCGGTGTTTGGGCCGGTAAACAAATTGCCATTTTGATCTGCCGCCTGCGCGCACACCAGCGCGACGCGGGGGGTCAGATCGACGAAATAGCGGCTAAAGAGTTCCAGATAGGTGTGGATCGCACCGATTTGAATTTGGCCGGCTGACACCATTTTCGCCAGACGCCCGGACTGGGGTCCGGAGAACGAAAAATCAAGTCGTGATGCGATCCCGTTGTCAAACACATCCAGGTGCTCGGGCAACGCGAGAACCGACTGGACCATGTGCAGATCATGGATCTGCGCAGGGTCAAGTTGGGTCAGGGCACGCGCTAAAAAATCTGCCTGCTTCTGGTTGTTGCCCTCAAGGCAGACGCGGTCGCCCGACTCAATGACCGCGCCCAGCAGTTCGACGACATGGTCGGCTGCGACCTGTTTGCCGACCAGCGCTGCGCCCAAACGCACCGCGGCTCGCCGCAGGCGTTCGGCACGACTAATCCCCCGGGAGTTCCAGACGCGTTCCAGAAAGAATCCCCAGTAACGAAATTTCGGTCAATTCAGCTTAGCAAAGTTCGGCTGCAGCGTCTGCATCACCCCACGGTTCTTGTAGAGAACGGCATCCTCTGGAGTCATCAAACGGTCGGCCACTAGCTTGTCAACCGCCGCGTTCCAGGCAGATAGGTACCCCGCCTTGTTGGTGTAAAGCTCCTCGACGCTCTTGCGCGGATCGGCTGCGTTCTTCGAAGCCGTTGTCAGAGCAAACGCGAGTTGCGAGCTCGAGAGTCCGTTTTGGTCACCCTCAACAAACCCCGGTCGACGCACGCTGTAGCCAAGGAAGGTCGCGAGCGGGACAGCGCTGTCTGGCATCTTTGCACCGGCCTTACTATTGCCCTGCGCGTCCGTCGTCGGCAGATGGACGACGTAAGACTTCGTTCCCACCGCAGACGGGATAACGCTTTCGTCGTTCAAGGTCAGCGTGTTGTAGACGCCGTTGTACCCAATGCCCAGCTTGCTCAGGTCGGGGAGAGACAGGCTCTTCGGGTCCGAAGTTGGGACGGCCATGGTGCCATCTGCGACTTTTGGCCAGTAACTATCGACCGGTGTCGCAGTGCCTTTGACCCAGCCCTCGAGATTGACCAACAGCGCCCTGAACAAAGCCGTGCTGGCATTCAGTGCACCGGGTGCGGTTGAAACCGCGGTAGCAGCAACCGTTCGATCGACCGAGTAGTCGGGCTGCGAGATCGCATTCCCGGCGAGTGCCTGCGGACCATGGGAAGTTCCGGCTGAGTAAAACAATCGGACATTGGTCGGGATCGCCAGATCCTTGCCCGCACCGTCGGTGGATACGAGCGATGCGCGGGCGCCACCAAACTCAATCGGGCTGTCGTATTGGAATACCTTCGGACAGGTGTTGAGCTCAGCACACTTCTTCATCAAGCCATCGGTCTTACCGGATACCGGATCGGTAGTGGTGAGATACGAAAATGGAAACTGATCACCCGGCGTGAAATGGGTTTCGTGCTGGCGCGAATAATCACCGGGTTTGGCCCAGCGATAGTTGGTGTAAGTCTTGCGGGACCCGCCAACGAGCGGCAGCATCCCGTCGAAGACGATCCGAACCTTGTTATCCGCGTTGAAACCCTGCCAGAGAAAATCACGCAAGTAACGACCGGACTGAGAAATGCCAGTCGCCAGTGTGGTCTTGATCCGGCCTGCCAAGGGGTTGGCATTACCCGCGGCATCCTTGGTTTCGTAGCGCAAGAACGAGATCAGGTCGCGCGTGGCGAGGAATCCCAATCCCATCGGTTTTGGATCGGTTGCGGTGTAATTGAATTGATAAATTGAACCGTTATCCAACCCTGCATCGAGTGCAGCAGCATAGGCTGCATCCGCCCGAACTTTGGCCCGGTCGATCGTGACGAATCCAAAACCCGTCGCTGTGGTGTTGCCGCCTTCGGCCGCGCCCGTGCCAGACGTGTAGGTCCACAGGCTTGGATCGACCACGATGGGGTTCGAGAGTGCTGTTTTACGAATGGTCAGATTAGCGGTGGTGCCAGAGGCTCGCGGGTAGTAAGTGCCGAGCAGATTGGCGGTCGCGTTATCGGCAATGAATTCGTCCTGAACCGTTCCGGTGATGCTCGCGCCCGATGCCCCCTTAGCGACGGGCAAGGTCATGCCGACGGCGTACCATTTTTGCGTACTGGTGATTGCCGCGGTTGGGCCACTGAGTACCGAAGGGCGATCCCCTTGCCAGCCCGACATGACGACGGTCATGCCTTGTTTCATTAAAAAGCCGCTACCCGCACCGACGCCTGCTACCACGCCAGATGCAGCCGCTGGGATGACGGGAGCCGTGTTGTCAAACAAGTTATTCGATGACCCTTCGTTGAGGGCCTCGAGCGAACTGGTATTGGTTCGGTTATTGACGATGTACAGCAAACTGCCGCTGGCTTTGCTGGCATCGGCCGGTGTCAGGATGACCACGTCAAATTTGTAGCTCACCGACCCGCTGGCATCCGCCGCGTTTTTAAGATCAACAATGGTCGCAGCACAGGCGTCATTGGCGCTGACTTTGGCAGTGGCTTCCGCGAGGATGTAGTTGTAAACCCCGACGGTGCCAAAACTCGCGCCGTTAAACGCTGGCGCAGTGCCTTTGACGGCAAAAGACTGAATCGAGGACGACGTGATCGGACACGACACGGTCAGTTCGGGCGCGACGATCGGTGACTTCGCCGCTGGAATCACCGGTAGCGGGAACAGTGGTGCCTCGTTAGAGTTGCTGCCACAGGCCATCAACACTGCAACGCTTAAAGCGCTCAGCCCCGTCAATCGAATTGCGCGAAGTCCCCGCATTGGATGTCTCCATTTTGTAATAGCTTCAAAGAAGCCAGTACATTGGTACGACTAATGCGGCAAAACAATGGGGAATTACCCCCGATCGCCCGGCCGGGGAATCACTTCATGCGACAGTCGGTTGCCACTCGCATCAACTTTGACGAGGACGAGGTCGCCTGAGGCGACGTTTTCGCCAGCAAACTCAAGAATATTGACGTGATGGGTCACGAGGATAAGTGCTCGTTCGCCCTTTACCGTAAGGTTTTTTGCGACGAGTCGCTGGAGCGCACGATTACTCTCGGGCGCTTTGGCCATCTCATCAAAAAAGGAACCGAGCGAGGGTTCAATCCGGTAGCCATTGAAGTTCAGTAACGCGGCCGTCTCCTTGCAACGACACCAGACACTGGAGAACACGGTGGCCGCCAGAACCCCCTCCTTTCGGAGCCAATCCCCAACGACAGCCGCCTGCCGCCGCCCTTCGGCGTCGAGATTGCGCTGAGTCCTGCAATCATCCAGGGTGTAATTGGGCGGATCCCCAACGCCGGGCGCGCTCGCATGCCGCATCAGCAAGACGTAACTGCTCGAGCGCAACTTTTCGGACAAGTCACTCGCCTGAGCGGGGAGCGCCATGAACAACACCAAGGCACCGACGATCAAGAAGGTTTTAACCGCGTTTTTAACCACGTGTTTCATCACGCTGCTCATCATCGTTCGCATGCTCACTTAAAAAAAATCGTCGCGAGCCCCAGAAAAATAAAAAACCCCATGCTGTCGGTCGTGAAGGTCAATAAAACCGAGGAGCCCAAGGCCGGGTCACGCCCCAGGCTCTGCAAGAGTAGCGGCACACTCATGCCGACCATCGCCCCCAGCAGGAGGTTTAGGATCATCGCGAGCATCATCGTAAGTCCCAACAACGCGCCATTGCCGGTTGAGGCATAAAGGGCCCATGCGAAACCGCCTGCGATACTGCCCCAGACCACCCCGTTGAGCGCTGCAATGCCAAGTTCTTTAACGAAGAGTCGGCGGGCGGTACTCGCACCCACCTGACCCAGAGCCAGGGAACGGATGAAAAGTGTCATGGTCTGGTTGCCCGAGTTACCGGCAATCCCGGCCACAATGGGCATCAGGGCGGCGAGCGCAACAACCCGCTCAATGGTGTCTTCAAAGGCCCCAATGACCCGGCTCGCAAAAAAAGCGGTACCGAGATTGACCGCCAGCCAGAGCCAACGGTTCTTCGCGGAGGCCCAAACGCTGGCGAAGATGTCTTCGTCTTCACGAAGGCCCGCCTGGGCGAGGGTCTCGCTTTCGCTACGCTCGCGGATCGCGTCAACCACGGTAGCGACCGTGAGGCGGCCTACCAGGCGCCCATTGGAATCGACCACGGGCGCACTGACCAAGTCATAGCGCTCAAATGCCTGAGCCGCATCCTGAATGTCGTCAAGCGCCTGCAAGGTCATGGTCTCGGAACGCATGACATCGCCCACCAGCGACTCAGGATCAGCCGTCAACAAGCGCTGGATGGGCAATACGCCACGCAGCCGGTCATCTTTGGAGCCCACGACGAACAACTGATCTGTGTGATCTGGCAATTCGTCCAGGCGACGCAGATCTCGCAGGGCAACATCAAGCGTCACATCGTTGGGCACCGTCAACATCTCGAAGTCCATTCGGGCCCCGACGGTCTGCTCGTCGTAAGACATCGCCGCGCGCAACTGTTCGCGCTCGGCAGGCGTCAGTCCACGACGGACTTCTTCAACCACGTCACTTGGCAGATCGTCCGCCAGATCGGCCAGATCATCGGCATCCAGAGAAGCGGCGGCAGCGAGCAAGTCGCCCCGATCCATTTGGCGAATCAGCCCTTCGCGCACGAATCCCGAAAGTTCAACCAGGACCTCGCCATCGTGCGTGGCATCAACCAAACTCCAAACTGTCAGTCGGTCCTCGGGGGGCAATGCCTCCAGTACAAAGGCCACATCGGCCGGGTGCAGCCGATCAATCCGGGCCCTCAGATGGGACAGATGCTGGGCCTCGGCCACCCGCTCGGTGAGACTCTGACGCTGATGATCCGCCCCGGTCTCACGTCTGGCCAGGTCGCGCACCAGGCTGAGTCTGCGCAATAGTTCCTGGACTTCGCCCAGCGATCGGGAAGCCTCTTCGGGGTCGCGCGGCGTCGGGGGTTCGGACTCATCCAATGCAAACGGAAAATCGCTCATCGGTCGGTTCCAGGTTGAACACCGAGCGAAATTCTACGCCGCAACCCTTAGGGAAAGCCCGAACGCAACCCAATCGTGAGTCCCAGTTGGATCACATGTCGAAGTCGTATCCAATTGACGTCGCTGCGCGCACTGATGATTTGCACCCCGTGCGGGCAAATCCAGATCCGCAGGCTCGAATCTGCGCGTTGGGCCGCATGCGATGTCCGACCGATCAAGAGGTGCTCGACCGTGGGGCTGAGCAGCCGCTGCGCCTCGTCGCGATCCTTTGCATGGACCGTAAACGCGCGCACGACAGCGCGTGAGCCGACCGTTTGCACTGGCGTCAAGCGCATAAACGCGGGCGACTGCTGGCGCGCATCACCACGAGCTGAGCGGGCGCACAAGAGGGCCAACGCCTGATCGAGATCAGGCGCTCCCAACGTAAAAATCACCGAGCCCGGATCACCAGAAGTGCCGGCAACCAGGCTCCAGCGCCGACTGAGAGACCTTCCCAAAATCGTAACGCCACGGTTTCCGACCTCGAGCCGCCAGCCGAGCCGATGGCAGCATCGCTCGAGTTGCGCGGTCTCCAATCGTCGCTGGCTGCGCTGCCAACGCGCCCACCAAATCCAGCCAGTCAGGCCAGTCACCGCGCTCACCGCCGTCAAGAGCGTAAGGATCGCGAGAGCGGAGGTCGGGATTGGAACGGGGGAAGAACTCATGACTGCAGCGATCATGGGGGCTCAGATTGCCCGTTGCGTGCGGTCAAGGTCAGGCGTCAGCCACGCTCCGACCGGCGGTTCAACCCATGACGCTAGCCCCCGACGGTTCGTTCATGGAATCGGCGCGACCGCCATCCTGCGCTCGATGATCTGGGTCTTGCGGAGCAATTTGGGATCACTTCGATGACGATCGAACCACCGCGGATTGGGCAGCATGGCGGCCATTCGAGCCGCTTCAGTTGGTGCGAGTCGATCGGCACCGTGGCCGAAATGCTGTCGAGCACCGGCCTCCGCGCCGAACACCCCTACCCCCCATTCGGCCACGTTCAGATAGAGCTCCAGAATGCGGCGCTTGTCCATGACCAACTCAATCATGTAACTAATCACAAGCTCCTGGGCTTTCCGCAAGTAACTCCGCTCGCCCGAGAGAAATAAGTTTTTGGCCAATTGCATGGTGATCGTTGACCCACCCCGAACCACCCGGCCGCGTTTGGCATTGGCCTGCCAGGCAAGCTCCAGGGCGTCCCAGTCAACCCCGTCATGCTCGGTGAAATGCGCATCCTCCGAGGCAATCACGGCACGCTTGAGATTTGAAGAAATCCTCGAATAGGGCGTCCACTGGTGACGCAATTGAGCCACCGGATCTTCATTGCGCAGCCGAACCAGTTCGGCCCGCATAAAAGCGGTCGTACTGGGGTCAAACCGGGACCACCAAAGCACCTGACCAAAAAACCAGACCTGCAACGCAAGCACCCCAACGGTCGCCGCCAAGACCAGTCGCCAACTCAAGAGCCAACACCAGCGCCCGAAGCCGCTCACGCCCCGGAACTCCCGGCCAATTCGGCGCGCATGGCCTGCAGTACCGGCTCGGTTTCGGGCATAACGCCACGCCATACTCGAAAACTCTCAGCCGCTTGTTCTACCAGCATGCCAAGCCCGTCCACGCAAAGCGGACAACCCGCCGCCTGAGCCTGTTGGACAAACGGCGTCGCGTGCGCTGCGTAAACCATGTCGTAAGACAGCCGGGCACCTCGTAGCAACGCATCGGGTACCGCCAGGCGCTCACCCTGCAACCCACCCGAGGTGGCGTTAATCACGATATCCACCTTCAGGCTTTCGAGGGCCTCCATCGTGACCGCCTCGACACCGGCCAAGAGCGGATCGGCGGCGAGCGCCACAGCCCGTTCGGGGGTCCTGTTCGCGACTGCAAGACGCCCGCAACCTGAGTGCAGTAGAGCAGCAAGCGCTCCTCGAGCAGCGCCGCCGGCACCAAGTACCAGTGCCGAGGCGCCCGCCAGCGAAACCCCCAGCCGGGCGAGATCACGCAGTAAGCCGATACCGTCTGTGTTGTCACCCAACACCCCGTCCGCACTAAAGACGAGGGTGTTCACGGCACCAGCCGCTTCCGCCCGTGGGGTTCTCTCGGTGGCATAGGCGTAGGCATCTTGTTTGAAAGGCAGCGTGATATTGAGCCCACTTCCGCCTTGAGCCCGAAAAGCATCGACTGTCGCGACAAATCCATCGGCTGGCGCCAGGATGCGTTCGTAAACGATGGCCTGGCCAGTCGCCATCGCAAACGCGGCATGGATCGACGGCGATCGGCTGTGAGCAATCGGATTTCCGATCACGCCATACGCATCAACCCCCTCCGATTGGACCACTAAGTCGGCCGCTGCGTGGGCCTCTGCGTCGAGTCCGTCTTCCTCCGGCACGTCAACGCCTTCTCCGTCCACCTCCACAAACCGCGCGTGGATGGTCAAGTCGAGTTCATCCTGCTCAACCAGATCGATCACGATCCGCCGGCCTGGAGCGAGCATCGGCATCCCAGTCACCCGAAGGACCAGCGGAGCATGGCAAAGGCGGGCCATGTCGTCGCGCGTCACCACCGCTTCGACGCGAGTTAGCCCCTCCTGCTGCAGCCATCGCAGACACCACCATCGCTCCATGCGGGACTGAAAATCCGCATAGGCCTCGTACTTCGCATCGAACGCCGACAACACTGCGAAGAGGTCTGAGTCGCTTCCGGTGTACGGCGGCGTGCGCCCAGACAGTACCGCGATCACCTGACGCTGATTGACGAGATCCACATAGCGTCGCAATGGGCTCGTGCACCAGGCGTACTGCGCCACGCCCAGGCCCGTATGAGGCGCGGCATGGGTGGCCATGCGAACCCGCGTTCCGGGTGGCTGAATCCGGTAAATCCCGGGAACCCGATGGTCCGCCAGCAGGCGACCCCAGCGAGCGTTTGCGAGGATCATCAGTTCGGCAACGATCCGATCGAGCGGGGCGTCACGGCGGCGTTGAACGATTCTGACCGTCTCAGCGCCATCGGGTTGGCGATCAATGTAGAACGAAAAGTCGACCCGATTACGCGGTTCGGGTTTGCCGCGCAGTTG
Organism: Betaproteobacteria bacterium; assembly: GCA_009922405.1. GTDB lineage: Bacteria > Pseudomonadota > Gammaproteobacteria > Burkholderiales > Burkholderiaceae_E > RFPW01. The sequence goes on along the minus strand of RFVZ01000098.1, from coordinate 621 downwards.
ATCTCGTTCCGCGCTGAGTGACAGGGTCAGACGCCAGAGGGCTCGCAGCGCAAACGCGTGGGGCAAATCGGGCGGCGCAGGGCTGTCGGGTGCTTCATCGAGCAAGGCCTCCGTCACAACGCCCTCGAGACGATCATGGCGCAGGTTCTCGACGATCTTGACTCGGTCAACGCGCGAGAAACCATCGACGATTCGAGTCCCCGTTTCATCGAGGTCGACGTACATGGAAAGCGCTGGCAAGTGACGCCCGGCGTCCAGCGACCAGCGCTCGATGGCGTTGTCCGGGAGCATCGTGATCTTGTCGCCCGGCATGTAGACCGTCGACATACGAGCGCGACCAACCTTGTCGAGCGGCGACCCCGGTGTGAGATCACGCCCCGGGGCTGCAATGTGGATCCCAACCCTCAACCGCCCGTCAGCGAGCGGGGTGACGGAAAGTGCATCGTCGATCTCGGTCGTCGTCGAATCGTCAATCGAAAAGGCCTCGACGCCGGCATCGGGCAAGGTCTCGGGGATCGCCGCACGGAGGGCTTGCGCGAGGGAGTTATTCCCTCCGATCGTCCCCGCCCTAATTCCGCCGGATCGGGACCCGCTGGCCAGACCCGATTGCGGGTCGGCCTG
>RFVZ01000097.1 GCA_009922405.1 Betaproteobacteria bacterium | reverse complement strand
TGCGGCAAATCGAGAAGCCCGCAAGCTTCCAGTTAAACGAGCCGAGTCTGCCCGGCCGACCACAAATCGCCCAGGCGCTGACGACGTTTTTGATCGCCCAGCGCGAAAGGATGAATTCCGGGCCCAGCAACCTGAGCGCGGCCGAACAAGTCGCGGCAGTCGCCATGCCCCTGCGTGCACTTAACCAGATTGCCGCCGAAGAAATTCTGGTCCGGACTCGCCACGGTCTGCAAACTGACTCAGATTTCGCCGAACGACTGGTTTATTTCTGGTCCAATCATTTCACCGTCGCTGCGACCAAAGCGACCACCATCCCTTGGGTCGGACTCTACGAGCGCGAAGTCATTCGCAACAATCTCACGGGGCGCTTTAGCGACCTTTTGATCGGAATGGCTCAGCACCCCGGGATGCTCCTCTACCTCGATCAGGCGCAATCGATCGGCCCGAATTCAGTGATTGGCCTGAGGCGCAATGGCGGCCTCAATGAAAACCTCGCACGAGAAATTCTTGAGCTCCACACACTCGGCGTTCAAAGCGGTTATTCGCAAGCAGACGTTACCGAACTCGCCAAGGCACTCACGGGTTGGACCGTTGCAAGCCAGCGAACTCAGCGTTGGGCGCCAAGCGCTCAGGCGGGTGACTTTGTCTTCATCGCTGACTGGCACGAACCGGGTTCCCGCACCGTATTGGGACGGCGCTATCCGGAGGGCGGTGACGAGCAAGCGCGCGCGATTCTGGTAGACCTCGCGCAACACCCTGCGACGGCGCGTCGCGTTGCGCGTCAGTTGGCTTGTCATTTTGTCGCCGACGAACCGCCGGTGCGTGCGATTGAGCAACTCGAGGCCGCCTTCCTCGCGCATCACGGGGATCTCATCGCAGTCCACAAGGCACTCATTGATCTGCCGGAGCACTGGAATGGGGTTGGGGCTGGTGGTGGCACCGAGGGCGATGGTGTGGTCACCCGAAAATTCAAATCCCCGACCGAATTCCTGATTTCGAGCTTGCGCATGTTGGGTCAGCGCACCATCGAACCCGCGCCCCTTCGTAACGCAATCACCCTGTTAGGACAACCGCCGTTTCGGGCCCCCTCACCCGCGGGTTGGCCCGATCGGGCGAGCCACTGGGCTGCACCAGACGCCATCATGAAGAGGCTTGAATGGTCACAGTTGCTTGCCGATCGTCTGGGCAATCGCGAGCGACCGGAAGATCGACTAGCGCAGGCATTGGGTCCCGCAATGAGTGCGGAGACGCTGCGCGCGATCCGTCGCGCCGAAAGCCAGACTCAGGGCCTTGTGCTGGCGCTGATGAGCCCCGAGTTTCAACGCCGATAGGAGTGGACACCATGACGGATACGCTCAAAGGACCACTGCAAAACGACCTGACGATTTCGCGGCGACAGTTCCTCCAGCAGACGGGCGCCTTGGGGCTGGCGAGCCTTGGTCAGTTGGCTTTTGCAGCGACGCCGGGTGATCGCAAATTCGTTTTCGTGATCCTGCGCGGCGCAATGGATGGACTGGCTGCGGTCGCCCCTTATGGCGACGCGGCCTATCGGCCGGCGCGGGGCCGGCTAGCTTTTGATCCGCCTGGGTCGGGCGATACGGGTCTGCTGCCGCTGGTCGACGGATTCGGCTTAAATCCACGCCTATCCTTTTTGCACGAACTCTGGCGCGATCGTGAAATGGCATTCATGCACGCCTGCGCGACGCCGTACCGCGACCGTTCGCATTTTGACGGACAGGACGTACTCGAAAGTGGTGCGAATCGGGTGTTCTCTGCCACTGACGGCTGGCTCAACCGCGCACTAGCCGCGCGTCCTAATCAAGCCGCCAAGCATGCCCCTAACCGCGAAGGGATCGCCATTGCGGCGACCGTGCCGCTGGTACTGCGAGGTGCTGCACCTAGCAGCTCGTGGGCGCCATCCACCGCACCTTCTGCAGCACAGGACACGCTGGCCCGGCTGATGGATTTGTATGCGGGCGATGCGCTGCTCGCGCCCGCGCTCGCCAGCGCCGTCCACAACCAGCAAACCGTCTCGGAAAGCCCGATGATGGCGGCGGGCGGCGAACGCCCCAACAACAGCGCGCAGATCCGGATGGCCGAAGCTGCGGCCCGGTTGTTAATCGCACCGAACGGCCCCGCGGCAGCGGTGCTTTCCCTGGACGGTTGGGACACCCACGCCAATCAGGGAACCGTGCAAGGCGCTCTGGCTCTGCGCTTGGCGGGGCTCGACAGTAGTCTGCGCGCGCTTAAGTCCGGGCTGGGTCAGCAATGGGCGGACACGGTCGTGGTGGTCGCGACCGAGTTTGGTCGAACAGTGGCTGAAAATGGCACTGGCGGTACCGACCATGGCACCGGAAGCCTAGCGTTTGTGTTGGGTGGCGCAGTGCGCGGCGCTCGAATGCTGGGTGATTGGCCCACGCTGGCCCGCTCAGCGCTCTACGAAGGCCGAGATCTCGCGCCCATCAACGACTTGCGCGGGCTGTTGATAGCGGTTCTGAGTGAGCACTGGGGCATTGAGCACGACGTGTTGCAACGTCAGGTATTTCCGGGCGTGGGAAGAACCCAAACGATCTCGCAACTGATCGTTTGACAAGAACCCAGGGCTTGCCCACTTAGGGCTTTCCCACCTAGGACTTTCCCGCGTAAGCAGCCCGATATAACCCGTGCTGGGGTCTTCGGCCCAGATAATCCGGTGAATGTCTTTCTCAGGACATTGAATGATTTTATCCATGGAGTCTTTGATGAAGCTTAATAAGATGTTGACCGCGCTGATCGTTGCCGGAATTGGAAGCAGCGTTGGTACGCTGGCGCTCGCACAAGCGGGCAAAGACAATCTCGCGACCCTTCAGCAAATGAAGGTCGCCACGACCGACCTGAACATCCCCGTGGTCCCGCAGGAAGGCAAGAATGCCGACGCCATTCGCGCGAATCTTAAGCATGTGAAGTTGCCCGCCGGCTTCAAGATTGAGCTGTACGCCATCGTCCCGGATGCTCGTCACATGGCCGTCGCCCCCTCGACCAACATGCTGTTCGTCGGTACCCGCAAGACCAAGGTCTGGGCCGTGACCGATCGCAATGGCGACGGGACGGCCGACGAGGTTAAGGCCTTCGCCCCTTCGCTGAATTTCAAGAATCCGAACGGCGTTTGCTGGACCAAGGACGGATTCCTGATCGTGGCCGAGCACAACCGGGTGCTGAACTTCCCAGCGGCCGAGTTCTTCTATGAGGGCCCGGATGTAGCGGTCATCGAAGTCGTGCCTCAGGGCAAACTGATCCCCGTCGAGGAAGAGTCATACAACCACGGCGCCCGCACGTGCCGGGTTGATGACAACAATCAGCTCTACGTGACTCTGGGCCAGCCTTACAACGTGCAACCGGCCAACAAGGTCGAGCTTTATGAAAAGCTCGGGATCGGCGGCGTTGTGCGTCTGGACGCATTTGACGGATCCAAGCGTGAAGTCGTTGCGCGCGGCGTTCGTAACTCGGTCGGTATCGAGATCGATCCAAAGAGCAAAACCGTTTGGTTTACCGATAACCAAACCGACGGCATGGGCGACGACACCCCTCCGGGCGAACTCAACCGCATCACCAAAGCCGGTGGCGAGCACTTTGGCTACCCGTATATCCACGGCAATAACGTTCAGATCGCTGGCACCTCAGCCGCGCCTGATCTGAAGGACATGAAGGCCCCCGCCGTCTGGACCAAGCCGCAAGTTGAGTTCCCAGCCCACCAGGCGCAACTTGGCCTGACGTTCTACAACGGGAAGAAGTTCCCCGCGAAGTATCAAGGTGGGATTTTTGTGGCCTCGCACGGCTCCTGGAACCGTAAAGCGGCCAGCGGTGGCCTGATTAACTTCGTGCCGATCAAGGCCGATGGCACCGCGGGTCCGTCCGAAGTCTTTGCCGAAGGGTTCCTCGACCCAGAGACCGGAATCTACCGCGGTCGCCCAGTTGATGTGGCCCCGATGAAGGATGGCTCACTGCTGATTTCGGACGATTATGCTGGCGCAATCTATCGCGTCACGTACTCGAACTAAGGTCACAGCGAACCCCGTACACCGCGAACGGATCGCGGGAGGCGGGGACCCTAATTAGGATCTGATTCAGACCTGATGAGGACCCAGACTCTGAAGGACGGCGGTCACCTGGCCACCGTCCTTTTTTTTGCAGGAGGCTAAGGTGTTAAGGCGGTTGAAGTTTTTAGAAGGTACGGGCAAGACGGCTGTGATCAGCAGCGCAATGATCACGTTGTTGAGCGCTGTGCCCACGATCAGCCTCGCGGCCGATGTCGCCGCAGGAAAGGCCAAGGCCAGCGTAACGTGCGCGATGTGCCACGGGCCGCTCGGGCAATCGATGCAGCCCAACGTACCGAACCTCTCGGGTCAGCCCGAGGTCTATACCGTCGAACAATTGCGCAATTACCGGTCCGGAAAACGCTCGCATGAAGTGATGTCACTGATGGCCAAACCATTAACGGATGGCGAGATTGACAATCTGGCGGCCTGGTACGCCTCGTTGAAAGTCGACGTCTCCGAGAAATAATGGATTACTTGATGAATACACGAATCACTGTCTGCGCGAGCCTGCTGGTCACAGGCGTGGTCCTTGAGCCCGCATTTGCCCAAACGCTGGCCCAAGCACAGGGTCAGGCCGAGGGCCAGGCCCTCGCCGATGTGGTCGTATCAGCGTCGAGATCCGAACAGCGCAGCTTTGATGCGCCAGCGGCGATTCAATCCGTTGGGCGAGCCGCGATTGAAGATGGCGGCCCTCAGGTGAACCTCTCGGAGGCCCTCAAACAAGTGCCCGGTCTGACCATTCTGAATCGACAAAACTACGCCCAGGATCTGCAGGTTTCGATTCGTGGTTTTGGTTCTCGGGCGAGCTTTGGGATCCGGGGAATTCGCTTGCTGATTGACGGCATTCCAGCCACAACGCCCGATGGTCAAGCGCAAGGGTCATCAATTAGTTTGACCTCGACCGAGCGCATCGAAGTCCTTCGTGGTCCGCTGGCACAACTCTATGGCAACGCATCGGGCGGCGTGATTCAGGCCTTTACCCGCGAAGCCCCGGAAACCCCAGAGTTCAGCGCCCAGGCCTACGGTGGCTCGTATGGCTTGCAACGTACTGACTGGCAGTACGCAGGGCGTTCTGGCTCGGTCGGAATCGTCGCGGATTACAGTACGTTCAAGCTTGATGGGTATCGCGACAACAGTGCTGCGGAACGCAATCAGTTCAACGGCAGACTGAGCTTCGCGCTGGCACCCTCGACCCGAATGCAGGTCGTCTTTAACCAGTTTGATATGCCACTCGCGAAAGATCCACTTGGACTCGATCGAGATCAGCTCGCAGCCAATCCGACGCAAGCTGGGACGGGAACGGCGAACCGCACTGCCGGCGATTTTCGGGTCCGCAAAGCCGTTTCCCAAAACCAGATCGGCAGTTCGATCACCCATACGCTTGATGCCGACTGGTCGCTGACCGCGCGAACGTATTACGGGACGCGCGACAACTTGCAGTTTCAAGCGGGGTCAGGGGCCATTAATACGGCCAATTACAACGGATCGTGGGTCGGTCTCGATCGGTCGTATTTCGGCGCCGCCCTCCAACTCAACGGCCGGTCCCAGGTGGGTGGTGTCCCGGTGCTCCTTGCGACTGGATACGATTTTGATCGCTCCCGTGAAGTGCGGCAGGGTGGGGCCGCCAACCTGGGCGAACGCACCACACTCACGCGGGATGAACTGAACAAAGCCCAGAACAGCGATGTGTTTGCTCAGGCGACTTTTCTTGCCTCGGACCAGGTTTCGGTCGTCACCGGCGTTCGTTCAAGTTCGATTCAATTTTCTAGCGATGACAACTATCTTGCGGACAACCGCAATGGTTCGGGTGAACGGCGCTTTCATGCAACCAGCCCGGTAGTGGGCCTTACCTTCCACGCTGCGCGCGACCTCAACCTGTATGCCAACTATGGCAAAGGGTTCGAAACGCCGACCCTCTCCGAAGTCGCCTACCGCGTGCTGGGCACTGCGCCGATTGCCGAGTTCAATCCGAGCCTTAATGCGTCGGTCAGCCACCACCGCGAACTCGGCGCGAAATGGACTCCGCTGCCAGCCGTCCGCGCCGATCTCAACCTGTATCAGATCGATTCCCGGAATGAGATCGTTGTATCGACGAGTAGTGGCGGTCAGTCGGCGTTTCAGAACGCGCCGGGCACCTCGCGCCGTGGGGCTGAACTGAACCTTGGAGCCCAATTAAATCCGCACCTTCGCGCCTCGGTCGCAGCCAACTGGATTGAGGCCGAGTTTAGCCAGGCATTCAGCTATTCGGTCAATAACGTCGCCAATAAAGTGGGTAACGGGTTCAAAATCCCGGGAATTCCACAACACTTTATTTTTTCAGAACTCCTGTGGACCAGTATCGCAGCCGATGCGGCAAGGCCCACAACCGGATCGGCACGAAACGCTACCGGTCCCGCGCAAAGTGGCGCCGGGGCGCGAGTGGCCCTTGAACTGATTCGGGCGGGCCAATTGGTGGCCAACGATACCAACACCGAATCAGCGCCGGGCTACACGACCTGGAACCTCATGGCGAGCCAGGGATGGGCACTGGGACGCGCCAATCTGACCGCCTACGCCCGGGTTGATAACTTGTTGGATGAACACTATGTGGGATCGGTGATCGTCAATCAGTCGGCTGCCAAGTATTACGAACCATCACCCGGTCGGACCTGGACACTGGGTCTGCGCTATCGACTGCCGCTGCGCTGATGCGGTTAAACTACCGCGGCTTTCCCAAACTACACGCCTGGAGCTTTCCCGTGACTACTCGACGCGAATTTTTCAAGATTGTCCCGATCGTTTCATTGGCTGCCACCGCCTCAACCGGTTTCGCCCAAGCCAAAGTCGATCCCAAAGACGCACAGGCCGCTTCACTGGCCTATGTGGAGGATGCGACCACCAGCAAGCACGCAAAATACGTCAAGGGTAGTGCCTGCGCCAACTGCCAGCTCTATCAGGGTGCAGCCGCTCCCTGGGGTGGCTGCCCAATCTTCGCCGGCAAACAGGTCTCCGCGAAGGCCTGGTGCTCGGCCTGGGTCAAGAAGGCCTGATTGAAGTCTTAGAGTTCTGGTTTAGTTCCCGTTCAAGGCGCCGCATGATCAGTGCGGCGACCGGTGCGGGCGTCAAAGCTGTGCAACTTTGACGGGCTGATTTGTAACGAGACCTGCTGTCCGGCACATGGTGCCGGGCGGGAAGCTTCTTGGCGCACAATGACCGATTCGGTGCCCACGCGGCCGTGGATTAGTCGCTCGGCACCGAGCATCTCGATCACCTCGACCGCAAAGGGCCAAAGGGCTCCTGAGGAGGGGGCGTCGACGATAACGGCATCCTCGGGGCGCACGCCCAGAATAACGTTCTGACCAACGTTCTGAACAACGCCCTCCTGAAAGCGGGTCCCCAGCGCCGCCCAGTCTCGCAACAGGTTCATCGGTGGCGAACCGATAAAACTCGCGACGAACAAACTGGCTGGGCGCTCGTACACCGACTCAGGGGTGCCGATCTGTTCGATGGCACCCGCATTCATCACGATCATCCGTTCGGCTAACGTCATGGCCTCGACCTGATCATGCGTCACAAACAGTGTGGTGGTCCGGAGTTCAGCATGCAGGCGGCGGATTTCAAGCCGGGTCTGCGCCCGTAGTCGAGCATCCAGATTAGACAAAGGCTCGTCAAACAGAAAGACTTTAGGTTGTCGAACGATTGCCCGGCCCATCGCGACCCTCTGGCGCTGTCCACCGGATAACTCACGGGGCTTGCGAGCGAGCAACTCCGAGATTTCGAGAATTTGGGCCGCATGACCGACGCGGCGCTCAATCTCATCGGACGCCAGACCGGCGATCCGTAACCCGTAAGACATGTTCTGAAATACCGTCATATGCGGGTAGAGCGCATAGTTCTGAAAAACCATTGCAATGTCGCGCTCGGCGGGTTCGAGCCCGTTGATGACGCGGCCATCGATTCGGATCTCGCCACCGGTGATGTCCTCGAGGCCTGCGACCATCCGTAACAAGGTGCTTTTGCCGCACCCAGACGGCCCCACGATCACGACAAATTCGCCATCGGCGATCTGTGCATCCAGGCCCGCGATCACGGGCACGGCACGCGCGCCCTGGCCGTATTGCTTGCTGACCCGCTCAAAGGACAAGGAACCCATACTATTTCTCAGAATCTACCAGGCCGCGAACAAACCATTTCTGCATCAAAAGCACCACTGCGGCTGGGGGCACCATCGCCAGGATTGCAGTGGCCATCACGATGTTCCAGTCGGTCCCCGAGTCACCCCCAGACAAGAGCCGCTTGATCCCGAGAACGATCGGCAACATCGTCTCATTGGTCGTCATCAGCAATGGCCAGAGATATTGGTTCCAGCCATAGATAAACTGGATCACGAAAAGCGCCGCAATACTGGTCGCCGACAGCGGCACCAGGTGATCTCGAAAAAACTGCATCGGTCCGGCGCCGTCGATTCGCGCGGCTTCAACCAGTTCGTCGGGCACCGTCAAAAAGAACTGGCGAAATAAAAATGTGGCCGTCGCTGAGGCCATTAGCGGTACGGTCAGTCCGGTCATCGTGTTGAGCAGGCCCAGACTCGAGACCACCGAATAGGTCGGCCCGATTCGGACTTCGATGGGCAACATCAGAGTCACAAAAATCAGCCAGAAGCAGGCGGTACGGAACCTGAACCGAAAAAAAACGATCGCAAACGCGGACAGTAAAGAGATCGCAATTTTTCCAAACGCAATAATCAGTGCGCTCGCAAGACTCACTGCCATCATCGGCCACGCCGGCGCTACGCGTCCGCCATTATCCAGAACACCGCCCCAAAGCGCGACCCGATAGTTCTCCAACATTGAATCACCTGGCCAGAGCGACATTGGTGCGTTCTGAACGATATCCTGCGCCGTCTGTGTTGAAGCGATCACAACCACATAGAGCGGAAAACCGACGATCACGACCCCCAGCACCAGCGTGAGATGGGTCAGGACGGTGAGCGCAGGGCGATTTTCAACCATGGTTAGTCGGGCACATGCTTAGTCGGCCGCTTGTTTAGTCAGCAATCGGCTTAATAGTGAACCCGTCGCTCGATGAAGCGAAATTGGACCACCGTGAGGCCGATCACGATCGCCATCAGGATCACAGACTGTGCCGCCGACCCACCCAGGTCCAGCGCTTTGAAGCCATCGTAA
>RFVZ01000096.1 GCA_009922405.1 Betaproteobacteria bacterium | reverse complement strand
AACCCGGCGTCACCGTGGCGGCTTTTGCCATATCCAGAAGCAAGATCCCCTTTTCACGTCGAATGCGCCGGGCAACTTGCCCAAACGGCGTCAACTTGCCCAATCCGCTGCTCCCCCCCATGGTTGTGCGGTCGTGTTCCATGTTCATTCCTCTCAGCGGGCCGATTTTTGGACATAGCGGATCATTCCCTTTGCGCGCAGATTCCGCAAGGTCCGCTGGCTCACCCCGATCTGGCGCGCGGCTTCGGCTTCGGGGAGAAGGGTGCGGGTCATGCTGCTTGCGCCTCCTGCGCGGTCATATCCATACCGGGGCGACTGTCCTTGCGGTCGCCGCCCCGGTCCCTTGGTGGAAATTACAAGCAGCTAAGGACGATCCGCATGGATTCGCTGTCGTCCAAATCACCGCTTTCGACGAGGCTCGCCTTGATCGCGTTGCCCTCTTTGCGCAGAATCTCCGACAATTTCTTGCGCGCTGCCAAAACAGCAGGATCAGTGCCAAGCTCTGGAAACCGCTCAATTGCCGCCGCTTTCCACTTCCGAAGCTGGACAAGTTCGCTATCGGTAGGGCGTCGGCGCTTTCGAGTGGTTTCGCGCCATTCCATAATGCGCTCGGAAAACGCGCGGCCTGTCGGAACGTAGACAATGCTGGTTTGTCCAGTCGTCTCTCGAACGCGGTGGCCATCCTTGATCGCAAGGCCCTCTTTGACAAACTGGCTCAACCGGCCAGAAGCGTTTTCCTTGTCTGCCGGATCATCCAGCAAATCGACAAACTCGTAGCATGTCAGTCCCTCTGGAAAGGCGGCAAACACATCGTACGATCTTTCGTAACCGGTTTTCATTTTGTGTCCTTCCCTTGGTGATCAAAACCCGTCCGGCAGATCGGCGTCGGTGAACTGGTCGCCAAACGCATCGTCTGGCTTGCCGACGGGCGTCAGATCGGTGCGGCGAACGCGCAAGGCATCATCGATGCGCTGCCAGAGATCAGGCGCGGCTTCGGACATGCCCGCCAGTTTCGGCATCCGGTTCGTGATGAACTGGTCAAGCTTGGCAAGGTCGGGGGCCTTGCCGATGTTGGCGATGGTGTTGTCGGCGAGCGCCTGCCAGTCGGTGCCAGGCTGCGAGGCAAGCGGCTGCACCTCAATGCCGGCCTTCTTGCCCTTCGTCTTCATGACCACCACGACCGTCTTCTTGTCGATGTGGCTCATGTGGCTGATGCGAATGCCGCCCACGTTCAGCCCGCCAAACGTCACGCTGTCGTCGCGGTAGAGCGTCATCGACCGGCCAACATAATCGGCGGCATTGCGGCCCCAGACAGCGAGGAGAACCCGGCGCATGGTCTTGCAGGGCTTGAAAGGCTTCCCGTTGTCGCCTTCGTAGAAGATGGCGATAGGCTGGTCGCCGTCGCAGCCGACCACGCGCGTGACAGTGATCGTGCGCGGCGCGCCGATCAGGTCGTCGGCGTTGAGCTGGTCGCTCTTGGCCTCGACGAACTGGGCCATGTCGATGATGTCGTTCATGAGTTAGGCCTCCATCCCAAGGGCGGACATGTAGGTATCAAGCAGTGCCTGCATCTCGCGGCGATCATCGGGCTTGAGCTTCCTGAAGCGGACGATCTGGCGCATGATCTTGGGATCATATCCAACCGCCTTGGCTTCGGCGTAGACATCCTTGATGTCGTCCCCGATGCCCTTCTTTTCCTCTTCAAGGCGCTCGACGCGCTCAATCAGGAGGCGCAATCTGTCGTCGGCTGCGGTAAAATTGTGCCCAGCATTCGTCATATGATTATCTCCTCAATTTCCCGCCGTTCGGTCGGGATGACGACGGCCATGTTCCGCAGCGTGTGTGCGTAGCTGCGCATCACATCCGCGACGGTTGCGTTGAAAGCCTCGGCCGCCGACAAGATCGCGTCCTGCACCTCGGCGTCAGGCTCGACGCGTTTCACGAACACCGGCAGACCGCCGCAGTAGCTGATAAAGTCGATCCACTCGCGGCCCGTCACAAGCAGCCCAGTTTGAAGCTGCAACATGTATTCCTCGGGCACTTGATCGGTCGCGATCGTCTGCACCTGGTACTTGCCGGCGCGGCTCTTGCACTCGATCAGGCCATCGTCGCCCACCAAACCATCGGGGCTGTATCCGATGGTGAAGCCGCCGAAGTCGCGCGTGATGAAGCCGCATTCGGTGACCGGCGCATAGTGCTCGGCGTAGGCGGCGCGGGCGTAGATCTCATCCTCTTGCCCGCGCAGCATGGCGTCGGACACGTACTGCGGCTCGACGTATTGCGTGAGACGCTGAAAGGCAATCTCGTAGGCATGGGCGCGCGTCTTGTCGTTGTTGGCGACCTTGAGCGTCGGGGTCAGGATCAGCTTCATTTCGCTGGCGGTGATCAAGCCGCAGCGCATGGCGAGCCATTCGTCGCTGCCTTGGATGACTTCGGGGTGGTAGATGGGCGCGTTCACTTGCGGTTCTCCAAAGGCAGGCGCGGCTCGTTGTCACGGCGCGGTTCGTAGAAACGGGTGCCGTCAGCGCGGCGCAGGGGCCATGCGCGGTCAGGGCTTTGGCGGTGGGGGGTGCGGGTGCAGTGGGGCATTTGCATGTCATGCCTCCACCGGCAACGCGATCCCGGTCAGGTCGCAATATTCCGTCGCCCATTCGAGCGCCTTGGCCGCAGCAAACCCGCCGCTTGTATCATCGCCCGGCTTGTCGCCCTCGCGGATCATGGCAAACCACTGTTCGGCGGGGCTGCTTGCGGAATGCGGCAGATTGACCGCACCGGCATTCTCCAACGTGCCGACAAGGCAGGCACATCCCCCAGTGTAGGTTGATCCATCTACCTTGCCATCGCGGAGTGCCTCGACCAGCGCAGGCACCTCATGGCGAGCCATGGTGAGGATCATCCACAAGTCTGCCCTGAAAGAGCGCAGGTCGGCATCACTCAGGACGGCACCGCGCAGGTCGGCATCACTCAGGACGGCACCGCGCAGGTCGGCACCGCGCAGGTCGGCATCACTCAGGACGGCACCGATCAGGACGGCACCGCGCAGGTCGGCATCACTCAGGTCGGCACCGCGCAGGTCGGCACCGCGCAGGACGGCATCGCGCAGGTCGGCACCGTTGCGTCCTCCCCACCGAACAGCCAAGCCAAGCTTGACGCGCGGCGACATGTCCGGTGTCACTTCGATCTTGGCGGTAAACTGCACATCGCCAGTCCAGCGGTTGCGGACTTCGTATTTTTCAATGGTCATGGTGTCACAATCCAAACAAGAGTGAACAGAGCGCAGAACATCGGCACGACTCATAGGACCGGCCAGAACTCGCGCGGGTTGTTGCGGATGAGGTAAAGGGCGGCGTTCATGCGGCGCACTCCCGTTGCACGGCGTAGGCACGGCACCGGGGATGCATGGGCTGGGTCACAAGGCTGACCTCGATCAGCTTCACCGCGAGAAGATCGCGGCCCCGGTCGTGCCGGTCGGCATCGAGCGCGATGTAGCCAATCGACAAACCATCGACGGCGCCGGTGATGAACGCGGACTCGACGCGCCGATCCGTGATCGTCGCTTCGACGTGCAGGCCGGTCGCATCAACCATCAGGCGGTCAATCGTGCCGACGCTGGAACCATAATGGCTATGCTGCCAGAATAGCGGCATCGGCGTTGCGATAGCGGAAAGAGACACGTCGAACGCGCCGGGCTTGATCATATCCCGGCCCCTGTCCCGTTCATTGAAGCGGGCGGCGTAACCTTGAAAGCGCGTAGCCATCAAAACGCCTCCGGTCCTGTACGCCGCCCATCAGACACAGGCGCTTCCCATTCCGCTTCAAGCTGTGCGCGGCGTTCGGGCGTCATAGCGCGAAGGTGCCGGTTAGCTTCGATCACGTTGCGATGGCGTAGCTCATAATCGGCAGCGGCCAGCATCCGCGCGGTCTGTGCGGTGCGGCTCATGCTCTGCCAACTCCCATGCGGTCAATCATCTGCTGGTCACGGCGCTGCTCGTAGAGCCAATCGCCGTAGTCGGCGGCCCGGTCATGCTCGTCCTCGCAGGCGTAGCCGTACACTTCATCCCGGCGCTCGTTTGCCAGTTCGTACACGTCATCGCATTCGGTGATGGCGTAGATCGCATCGAGCATCGGGATTTCAGCACGAGCCGCTGCATTGGTGTATTCACCGCCGCTGCGTTCCAGTGCTGCCAGATAGGCGGATGCGGTTTCGACCAGCTTGCGGGCATTGGTAAGCTCGCGGATGCGCGCCTTTTCCGATGCGGTAAGCTCAGGGGTGATGGGGGTGTGGGCATTCATGCGTCAAATCCCTTCAAACGCATTGTGAGGGCATCGGCGGGCTTGTGATCCGCCAAGAAGCGGTAGAAGCGCTGTTCGGCCTCGACTTGATTGGCGCAGGCCAGCGGATCGCTGAACCCGTTGGAGAAGCAGGCGCGGCCATCATCGCAGATGAACACGGAGGCGCGGTTGGTGCCCCAACGTCCGTTCTGATAGTGAGCGGTAAGGATGGTGTGCGTGTTCATGCTGCCACCTCATCGGTGATGTTGATCTTGCAGAGCAGCGCATCGGTCACGACGGCTGCGGCGGCCTCAACGGGCGAGGCAAAGTCATCGGCGTAGGCAAGGCCCATCGCATCGACGATCTTGTCGAACAGGATGTTGGAAGTGCGGATATAGCCGCGCGGATCGGCGCAGGTCTCGAACGGACCCATGCGCAGAATCGAGGACAGAAGGCCATCGATCTGCTCGAACTGGTGAAGGGTGATGGTAGCGGCCATTGGGTGTCTCCCGTGTTGATGGGGAGACATTGGACGATTTGTCCTAGGCCGTCAAGACAATTTGTCCAAAAACTTTGCGTGAAAAATCAACGACCACATGGGCCAATGTGGCAAAACGTTGCTTAAGCTGGTGAATGCGCCTTTCGAGCGGATGCGCGTTTGCCGGTCAGTACGTATAGCGGATCGGCATCGGTGATCTGCGCGAATGCCTCTAGCAAGTATGTAGGAAGCGGCGAGCGGCTTTCGTACTTGCGGTAGCGCTCGGCGGGGATGCCTAAAGCGATAGCCATCTGTTCGCTGGTCCAGCCCTTCGCCTCTCGAAGGGCCTTCACACGGGCAATATATGCCTGGTTGAATTGCAGTTCGCGGGGTGTGTTAGCCATGCGCCGGAATTCGGCCAAATTGGCTGGAATGTCTTTCGACAAAACGGCCTTGACGTTTGGGACGAATTGTCCCACGGTAGCGGCATGGCAAATCATCTCACATGGTCCCTTGTGGACGAGATCGCTGGCAGCATGGACGCCGGGGAATACGCGCGCCTGAAATGGCGCCAGCGTGGTGTTCCGCCAGCATGGCAAATCCGCATCGTGCAGGCTCTCGCTGAACGTGGCGAGACTGTGCCGCTCACCGCATTTACCGAGCTGCCGCTCGCGCCAAGCCGGAAGGTCGCATCCCTTCCTACCGCCATTCTTGCAGGCAAGTGGATGGCGCATTGTGACCGGACGAGGCGTTGATGCTTTCCCGCGCGCCCACACCCCCCCCGCGCGCGTCACTAGCGGGGCGGCTGATCAATCTTCGGCTGCCCCGCACTTTCTCAATTCCATCCATACCGGCGCAATCGCCTAAATAATCGAGGCCCACAATGGCATTGTTAGCACTGTTCCGTAATCGAACGTTAAGCATACTTGCTAACCATGTGTTTACTACGGGGGCCGCGTGATGGATCATTACGCAGCTTTTCTCGCCCGCAAGGCGATAACCGACCCCATGACCGGGCTTAAGGACGTTCCCGCGCTCCCTGCCTGTCTGTTCCCGCACCAGCGCGATATTGTCGCATGGGCGTTGCGCCGTGGCCGTGCCGCGCTGTTTGCTGGCACTGGTCTAGGCAAGAGCCTGATGGAGCTTGCATGGGCGCAGGCTGTCCACAACGAAACCGGGCGCAACGTGCTGCATCTTGCCCCGCTGGCCGTGTCAAACCAAATGGCCCGCGAGGCTGACAAGTTCGGCATTCCGGCGCGCGTTGTCGCTCGGCAAGAGGATTGCGGACCGGGCATCAACATCACCAATTATCAAAAGTTGGATCATTTTGACCTGTCCGAGTTTGGCGGCGTCATTTTGGACGAAAGCTCGATCCTCAAGAACACCGAAGGCCACTATCGGACCAAGCTGATTGCCGCTTGCCAGTCGATTCCGTTTCGCCTTGCTGCGACCGCAACACCGGCTCCGAACGACTTCATGGAGCTTGGCAACCATGCCGAGTTTTTGGGCATAATGTCCTATACTGACATGCTCGCCACGTTCTTTGCCCATGATGGCGGCGACACGCAAAAGTGGCGTTTGAAGGGTCACGCCGAGAATGAGTTTTGGAAGTGGATGGCATCTTGGGCGGTTATGCTGCGCAAGCCTTCCGATCTTGGCTATCCGAACGATGGCTATGACCTGCCGCCGCTCAATTTCGTGTCGCACATCGTGGCGGCTGATTATCGCCCCAATGCTGATACGGGGATGCTGTTCCCTATGCAGGCCGAGACGCTGCAAGAACGCATCGCGGCCCGGCGCGGCACGGTAGACGAGCGTTGCAGGCTGGCCGCAGAGATCACCCCGCGCGACCGTCCCTTTGTCTGGTGGTGCAATCTCAATTCGGAAGCCGAGATGCTGGCCAAGCTGATCCCTGGCGCTGTGAACCTGCATGGCGGTCTGTCTGAAAGCGAAAAAGAACGCATCCTGATTGCGTTCAGTGATGGCGACATTCGGCACCTGATTACCAAGCCGTCACTGGCCGGGTTTGGCATGAATTGGCAGCACTGTGCGGATACGGGCTTTGTTGGCCTGAACGACAGCTTTGAGCAGTTCTATCAGGCCGTGCGCCGGTTCTGGCGGTTCGGCCAGACACGCACTGTCACTGCCCACATCATCGCCAGCGAGCTGGAGGGCGCGACCGTTGCCAACATCAAGCGCAAGGAAGCCGACGCCGAATACCCCGAATTACAACCCGACCATTCCTGTTCAGCTTCCCGCATTTCTGGAGCAAGCCGCATGACCATCAAGGCCGTCGATCAAGTCGTGAACGACAAGTACGCCATCTATCAGGGCGATAGCTGCGAGATCATTCGCGCGATCCCCGGCGATAGCATCGGATTCGGCATTCACTCGCCGCCGTTCGAGGGGCTGTATAAGTTCAGCAATTTCGACCGCGACATTTCCAACAATGAAGGCCCGCAGTTCTGGGAGCATTACGCTTTCCTGATCGCAGAGCTTTTGCGCGTCACCAAGCCGGGGCGGCTGCATTCGGTCCATGTGATGCAGCTCCCCATGTCGAAAATTCGGCACGGCCATATCGGCATGCGCGACTTTCGCGGCGAGGTGATCCGCGCTTATGAGGACGCGGGCTGGATCTTTCATAGCGAGGTCTGCATTTGGAAAGACCCCGTAGTCGCCCAGCAGCGCACCAAGTCCATCCGCCTCTTGCACAAGCAGATCGTGAAGGACAGCACCATCAGCGGGCAGGGCCTTGCCGATTACGTAGTGACATTTCGCAAGCCTGGGGACAATCCCGAGCCGGTGAGCGGTTGCTTTGACCGCTACAGCGGCAGCGATGAACCCGATCGCAGCAAGTTCACCACCCCGACCGATGGCCGCAACTGGTACAGCATCGAGGTCTGGCAGCGGTACGCCTCGCCAGTCTGGACCGATATCAATCAGACCCGGACCTTGCAGTACCGTGGCGGGCGCGACGAGAAAGACGAGCAGCACATTAGCCCTTTGCAGCTTGATGTGATTGAGCGGTGCATCGACTTGTGGAGCAACCCCGGCGACACCGTGCTGACACCGTTCCTTGGGATTGGTAGCGAGGTGTTTTGCGCCGTTCAGATGGGCCGCAAGGGCATCGGGATTGAGCTTAAGCCGTCTTACTTTCGGCAGGCTGTCCGCAACCTTGAGAACGCACAGGATGCGCTTGGGGGTTTGTTTGGGGAAGCGGCATGAGCTTCCTGTCGCAATACATCGCCATTCTCCCACAGAAGGCCCGTGAGCGCATCCGCCCCGATTGGCTACCCCAAGGCGAGGCAGAGCTTAACGAGCGCCTACAGGCCCGCCGTCTGGTCCGTGCAGGGTATCGGGAGGCGCAGCGGTGACATACGCGCACACCATGTCCGTAACGAATGCCTCAATCCGCAGGCAGGACTTCTACCACTTCAAGGCGATGGAGCGCGGCAGCAACAAGCTCCGTGATGCCATCGCAAAGGCTCTTCATACCCCTGTAAAGCCGGTGAGCAAGCGCCAGCGTCCTGCCGTGTCGGCGGTGAAGCTCCCGATGCCGGATACCGTCCGCGCCATTGTCGAGCAGATCGCCGAAGATATGGACGTACTGCCCGAAGAGATTTGCGGCAAGGTCCGCGACCCCGAGATCGTGGCGGCACGGTTTGTTGCCTATGTCGTTCTCACCAATCGCGGGACCAGCTTGGCGCAAGTAGGGCGGTGGATTGGCGGTAGGGATCATTCCACCGTCATTCACGGCATCAAGGTTTTCGAGCGCGATGCCACCCCATGGATGCGCAAGATCGTCGCGCGGTATGCCGGGGAGAAGGCCGCATGATGCCGCCCCGCGAGGAGCCTTTGCGCGACCTTCTCGCCAATGCCTATGTGCTGGCAGAAAGCCTTGAAAACGACCGGCGACCGCAAGCGGCTGCATTGGTGCGGGGACTGATTGACCGCGTTGTGCCGACCAAGGTTGTGCGCTCTGGCGGCAGTCACCCCAAGAAGATTGTGCCCGAGGCGCTGGAGCCGATCCGGCAGACCAAGCGCGGCACTTGGTGCGACCAATGCGACCGGATCGTTCTTAAGGGCTGCACAAGCCGTTTCTGCAAGGTGACGGCATGAGCGAGGTCGCATTCTTTGTTTTTGGCACTCCCAAGGGAAAGGGCCGTCCGCGTTTCAGTCGCAAGTCTGGCCGGGCTTACACGCCTGCACAGACTGCCGCTTACGAAAGCACGGTCGCCTATGCAGGGCACACTGCGATGCAGGGCAAAAGCCTTCTGGAAGGCCCTGTAGGCGTCAAGATGACGGCTGTGTTCGGTATCCCCGCAAGCTGGTCAAAGAAGCGCCAGGCCGAAGCCCTGCATCACACCAGCAAGCCCGACGCGGACAATATCGCCAAGTGCTGCGATGCACTCAACGGCATCGTTTGGAAGGATGACGCGCAGATTGCCCGCATTTCCATCAGCAAGGTTTATGGCGAAGTGCCGGGGCTGCATGTGTTTGTCGAGGCGCTGGCATGAGCG
>RFVZ01000095.1 GCA_009922405.1 Betaproteobacteria bacterium | reverse complement strand
CCAGACCGAAAAACAGGTTGCGCAGATTCTGGACTTCCGGCCAGAAATCATCATGGTCACGCCCTCGTACTCCTTGGTGATTGCCGAAGAGTTCGAGCGACTTGGCGTTAAACCTGAAGACATTTCGCTCAAAATCGGGATCTTCGGTGCCGAGCCTTGGGGCGAGGGTATGCGGGCCGAAATCGAACGCAAACTCGGAATCGACGCCATCGACATCTACGGCCTGACCGAAGTGATGGGCCCCGGTGTTGCGTGCGAATGTATTGAATCGAAAGACGGCTCAGTGATCTGGGAAGACCACTTTTATCCCGAGATCATCAACCCTGGAACCGGTGAAGTGCTGGCCGACGGAGAGGAGGGCGAACTGGTGTTTACCTCGCTCACCAAACAGGCATTTCCTGTTATTCGCTACCGAACTCGCGATTTGACCAGGCTGCTACCCCCCACCTCTCGTGCCTTTCGCCGAATGGGGAAGATTATTGGTCGCTCCGACGACATGTTGATCGTGCGCGGCGTTAATGTGTTCCCATCCCAAATTGAGGAGCAGATCCTTCGCGACAAGCGTCTCTCCGGCAATTATCAGATTGTGCTTACTCGTGAAGGCCCGCTCGACAACCTGGAGGTGCGTTGTGAAGTCCAACGTGAAGTCTCCAACGCTCTGAGCCATGATTTGATTGCGATCATCGCCAAAGAACTGCAGCACGACATCAAGAGCCATGTGGGGGTCTCCACCCGCGTGACCGTGATGCCATTTGAAGGCATTCCGCGCACGCTCACTGGCAAGGCACGTCGGGTAATCGACGAGCGCCCCCGTCAACTCTAAAAGACGTTCTCATGATTAATGACGTAGCAACCTATTTAATTCCAACCACGAAACAGGGAGACACCCGATGATTTCTTTCGTTAAGAAGTTCGCAATTGCCAGCACGCTGGCGCTCACGGCCTGCTCGGTATTTGCCTCCGACCCGATCAAGATCGGGTCCGTTTTGTCCGTGACCGGTCCGGCCGGTTACCTTGGTGACCCAGAGCTCAAGACCCTGCAGATGATGATCGAGGACATCAACAAAAAGGGGGGCGTGATCGGCCGCCCGCTTGAGCTGGTGTTTTACGACGATGGAAGTGATGCCAACAAAGCCAACGGCTTCGGTAAACGCCTGATCGATGACGACAAAGTGGACATTCTCGTCGGAGGAACGACCACCGGCGCCACGATGTCAATCGTGCCCCTGGTAGAGAAGGCAGGCATCCCCTTCATCTCGCTGGCCGGTGCCGTTGTAGTCATTGAACCGGTTAAGAAGTTTGTTTTTAAGACGCCGCATACCGACCGCATGGCTGCCGAGAAAGTGTTTGAGGATATGAAGAAACGCGGCATCACCAAGGTTGCACTGCTGTCCGAAACCAGTGGCTTTGGGCAGTCAGGCCGCAAAGAGACCGAGGGCGTTGCCGGAAAATACGGCATCACTTTGGTGGCTAACGAAACCTATGGTCCCAAGGACACGGACATGGGGCCTCAGCTCACGAAAATCCGCAATACGCCGGGCGTGGAGGCGGTGTTCATTTTCGGCCTGGGTCAGGGTCCAGCCATTGCCACAAAAGGGTACAAGCAGCTGGGTATCACTTTGCCGCTCTACCACGCCCACGGCGTGGCTTCGGATGAATTTATCAAGCTAGCCGGCCCCGCTGCTGAAGGCGTTCGACTCCCCACCTCGGCTCTGCTGGCACCGGACAAGCTGGCGGCCAACGACCCACAGAAGGCGATGGCGGAAGGCTATACCAAGGCGTTCATGGCGAAATACAAGATCGACGTGTCGGCCTTTGGTGGCTATGCCTATGACGGGCTAAGCCTGGCGGTTGACGCCATCAAACGGGCAGGGTCCACCGATAAGGCCAAGGTCCGCGATGCCCTGGAGGCAACGAAGGGATTTGTCGGCACCGGCGGCATCTTCAACATGTCCGCCACTGACCACATGGGTTTGGACCTCTCGGCCTTTCGCATGTTCGAAATTAAGAACGGGGACTGGGTCCCGCTGTCCAAGTAGACCCTGGATTAAGTCTTGACCTCATGAGAACCAAGGAGTGAGCGCAGATGTACACCCAATCATTGAACGTGCAGGAAAAACAGGGCGAAAAACCCGCTCTTCAGACGATTTCTCGGGAGAACGCGGAACTGCAGCGACGCTTCGATGCGCGTATCGACGCCGACGGCAAGATTGAGCCGCAAGACTGGATGCCCGAGGCCTACCGAAAGACGCTCATTCGCCAAATCAGCCAGCATGCTCACAGCGAAATCGTTGGCATGCTGCCCGAGGGCAATTGGATCAGCCGGGCTCCCAGCTTGAAGCGAAAGGCCATTCTGATTGCGAAAGTTCAGGACGAGGGTGGCCATGGGCTTTACTTGTACAGCGCTGCAGAAACCCTGGGGCAGGGGCGCGACCAGATGTTGGCCGACCTTCACAGTGGCAAAGCCAAGTACAGTTCCATTTTCAACTACCCCACACTCACCTGGGCCGATGTGGGCGTAGTTGGCTGGCTCGTGGATGGCGCGGCGATCATGAATCAGATCCCACTGTGCAGATGCTCTTATGGGCCGTATGCGCGAGCCATGATTCGAGTTTGTAAGGAAGAGTCCTTCCACCAGCGCCAAGGCTATGAGGCGCTTCTGGTGATGATGCAGGGCACTGCAGAGCAGCGCGCGATGGTGCAAGACGCGGTCAACCGCTTCTGGTGGAAGTGCTTGGCGATGTTCGGTCCGCCCGATGCGAATAGCCAGCACAGCGAACAGGCGATGCGCTGGGGCATCAAGCGCATTAGCAATGATGATCTGCGCCAGAAGTTCGTTGATGCCACGGTGCCGCAAGCGCGCGTCCTGGGCGTGACCTTGCCGGATCCGGACCTGAAGTGGAATGAAGAACGTCAGCACTATGACTACGGCCAGATTGACTGGGATGAGTTCTGGAACACGGTCAACGGCCACGGTCCATGCAACAAAGAGCGTTTGGCGACCCGCGTTAAAGCGCACAACGACGGCCAATGGGTACGCGAAGCGGCGCTGGCGTACGCCCTGAAACACCAACCCCAAACGCATCAAGCAGCAGCATGAGCACAACCGCACTGAAAGACTGGCCCCTTTGGGAAGTCTTTGTTCGTAGCAAGCAGGGCCTGGAGCACAAGCACTGCGGCAGTCTTCACGCTTCCGACGCGCAGCACGCCCTGCAGATGGCTCGGGACGTCTATACGCGTCGCCAGGAAGGTGTGAGCATTTGGGTGCTGCCCTCCAAGTCGATCACGGCCAGCGCACCGGAAGACAAGGATTCGCTCTTCGAGCCCGCGGCGGACAAAATTTACCGCCATCCCACTTTTTACGACATTCCTGAAGAAGTGGGACACATGTAATGGCCTCCTATCAAGACTATTTGCTGCACCTGGCAGACAACGCCCTGATCCTGGGGCAGCGCAACGCAGAATGGTGCGGCCACGGACCCATCCTCGAAGAAGACTTGGCATTGGCCAACAACAGTCTGGATTTGATCGGTCAGGCCCGTATGCTCTACCAGCATGTGGCTGCTGTGCGAAAGGACGGCAAGACAAGCGAAGATCTGCTGGCCTATTTTCGCGACGTGCCGGACTTCAAAAACTATACGTTGCTGGAACTGCCGCACAGCACGGCTATTCTGCCGACAGCGCGCGGTGATCGCGACTATGCGGTCACGATTGCGCGTAATTTCCTTTACAGCGGATTGATGGTGCAGGTCTGGGCGGCACTGGCCGCATCAACTGACACGCACCTCGCTGCGATTGCGTCCAAGTCGCTTAAGGAATCCCAGTATCACCTGCGCCACGCCCACGACTGGGTCCTGCGTTTGGGAGACGGCACCGATGAATCACACCGCCGTATACAAGCTGCGTTCGACTACCTCATGCCCTTTACTCAGGAATTTTGGACAGCGAGTGACATGGAAGCCGCTGCGGTAAAAACCGGTGCCGGTGTCGATGTGAGGGTTTTCAGGCCCGAGTGGGAGGCTCTGGTTAGTGACACCTTGCAGGCCGCTACGCTTAAAGTCTCATCCAGCACTGGTTTTGTTACCACCGGGAAACACGGAGTTCACTCCGAACATTTGGGCTTTGTGCTGGCGGAAATGCAAAGCCTGGCCCGTTCGCATCCCGAGGCGGTCTGGTAGGACCGACGACCATGAAGTCCCCATCCAGCCTGCAGGAGGCTTCGCTGCCCGTGTTGCCAGTCGGCCCGTTGGCGCAAAGCGAGACGTCCCAGGAACACCACGCCATCTGGGAGTTGCTGGAGACGGTGACCGATCCTGAAATCCCGGTGGTGAACCTGCGAGAAATGGGCATTTTGCGCGCAGTACGGCAGGGCTTGCAGGGCCTGGAGGTGGTGATTACACCCACCTACAGTGGCTGTCCAGCTATGGGGCAGATGGAAGACGACGTGACCGAGGCACTCGCCCGCGCCGGCGTCGCCGCGCGAGTGATCACGCAACTAGCGCCCGCATGGTCCACTGACTGGATGACGCCTGAAGGGCGCAAAAAGTTGAGGGCATACGGCATAGCTCCACCCGTCAAGAACGCCTGCACAGCGGCAGGAAGTGAGCGGGTAATTGCCTTTGCCGCCCGCAAAGGTTTGGGACAAGCGGACAGCGTGCCGTGCCCGCAGTGCAATTCAGAAAACACCACCGAAATTTCACATTTCGGCTCCACCGCATGCAAGGCACTTTACAGATGCCTGAGTTGCATGGAGCCGTTTGACTACTTCAAACCCTATTAATCCGACCCCACCCACCATGACTGTGCCCGTCCGTTTCCACAATCTGAGTGTTGCCCGGATCAGCGCCGAGGCGGCTGGCTCGGTTGCGATCACCTTGAGCGTGCCCGACGAGTTGCTGGAGCGCTTTGACTTCCAACCGGGCCAGTACCTGACCTTACGTCAGCAGATCAACGGGGCAGACGTGCGACGTAGCTATTCGATCTGCTCAACCCACAGCCACTTCAAACGACGAAGAGAACTCGTGGTTGGCATTCGCCCGATGGAAGGGGGAGTGTTTTCAAACTGGGCCGCCAAAGAGCTTAAGCCGGGTGACACCCTCTCGGTGATGCCGCCTGAGGGCCGCTTCGTTTCCAAGCGAGCGCGTGCCATTCATCGAGTGGCATTTGCGGCGGGCTCCGGCATTACGCCGATATTGTCGATCATGGCGAGCACGCTCGAAGACCAGCCCGAGTCCAAGTTCACGCTGGTCTATGGCAACCGTAGCATGAATTCAGTGATGTTCAATGAGGCGCTTCAAGACCTTAAAGATCGCTATGCGGACCGTCTAACGCTGATCCATGTCCTCTCCCGCCAGGCACAAGAGGTAGACCTGTTGCAAGGGCGCATCGATGCAGCCAAGGTGCGTAACATCATCGACACACTGCTGCCCGTGGCTTGCATGGACGAAGTTTTTATTTGTGGCCCTGAGGCCATGCTTGAGGTCACGCAAAAGGCCCTGCTCGATGCGGGCGTGCCCGAACGGCAAATTCATACCGAGCGCTTTACCTCACCTTTGCTAGAGAAACTCAGCCCCGAGGCGCGCCAGGCGGTTGTTGCCAATCTGAAGCTGCCGGTCGGTGGACAAGTCTCGCTCACCGTGGTTCTGGACGGCAAAGCCCATGCGCTCCGGATGAATCCAGATGAACATGTTCTGGACGTTGCCATGGCAGCCGGTCTGGACTTGCCATTTTCGTGCAAGGGGGGCGTCTGTGCCACCTGCCGCTGCAAGGTAATGGCCGGCAGTGTTGCGATGGACAAGAACTTCGGCCTTGAGTCCTTTGAGACCGAAAAGGGCTTTGTTCTGAGCTGTCAGTCGCGCCCAACTTCCGAGTCGGTCACCATCAGCTTCGACGAGCGCTGAGCATTTCTCTTTTTTGGATTCATCATGTCCCAGATTCTTCAGAGTTATATCGGTGGCCGTTGGCACGGCTCGCAGGCGGCGAGTGCGCTGCGCAGCGCCGTTAACGGATCGACGATTGCACATACCCATCGCGAGGCGCTTGATTTTGGCGAAGCTGTGGACCATGCCCGGCGTAAAGGTCTGCCTGCCTTGATGGCAATGGATTTTCAGGAACGAGCCCAGCGGCTCAAGGCCTTGGCCAAGTACCTGATGGATCACAAGGATCAGTTGTATGCGGTGTCAGCCCATACCGGTGCCACCAAGTTGGACAGCTGGATCGATATCGAAGGCGGCGCCGGAACCTTGTTCGCCTATTCCAGCATTGGCAGCAACGAATTGCCTTCGGGCAATCTGGTGCACGAAGGGCCAGCATTTTCCCTGGGCAAGAAGGGGGGCTTCTCCGGTACTCACGTGTTGGTTCCCCGTGGCGGCCTTGCGGTTCATATCAATGCCTTTAACTTTCCTGTGTGGGGTCTGTTAGAAAAATTTGCCCCCAGTTTCCTGGCAGGTATGCCGTGCATTGGTAAACCAGCAAGTGCTACCAGCTACCTTACCGAGGCGGCAATGCGGTTGATCGAGCAATCGGGCATCCTGCCCGATGGCAGCTTGCAGTTGGTGATTGGTGGCATCGGTGATTTGCTGGATCGTCTGAACGGTGCCGACGTAGTCACTTTCACTGGTTCGGCCGATACCGCTGCGCGCTTGCGAGTGCACCCTAATTTGGTTGCCCATTCTGTTCCGTTCAATGCTGAGGCCGACTCTCTGAACTGCGCCATCCTTGGGCCGGACGTGAGTCCTGATGACGAAGAGTTCGGACTATTCGTCAAGGAAGTGTCGCGTGAGATGACCATCAAGGCTGGGCAGAAGTGCACTGCAATACGGCGTGCAATCGTGCCAGCCCACCTTCTGGATGCCGTGGTTGAGCAAGTTGCCGCACGCCTAGCCAAAACGGCAGTAGGCGATCCGGCTGACGAGCGTGTTCGCATGGGGCCACTGGCCTCGCACGCTCAGCAGATTGACGTGGCCCAACGGATTGCGATGCTGCGTGAGGATGCTGAACTGGCCTACAGCGGAAAAAATGAGTGGATTGGCGAAGGAACCGATCAAGGTGCCTTCTGTGCACCGACATTGCTGGTTTGTCGCAAACCGATGGTGGTCGACTCGGTACACACCGTCGAAGCGTTTGGTCCTGTCAGTACAGTGATGGCCTACGAGGACTTTGACCAGGCATTGGCCCTTTCAGCCCGAGGGCAGGGCAGCCTGGTTGCCACGCTCGTCACTCACGATGTGGCGGTGGCGGCCAAAGCCATTCCTGCTATGGCAGCCTGGCATGGTCGCCTGCACATTCTGGACCGTGAATCAGCGGTGGAATCAACTGGCCACGGGTCACCGCTTCCCACGCTCAAGCATGGCGGCCCCGGGCGCGCAGGTGGTGGCGAGGAACTCGGGGGTCTGCGCGCGGTTAAGCATTATTTGCAACGTGCAGCGGTGCAAGGGTCCCCAACGATGTTGTCAGCAGTCACCGCGGAGCATGTGCGCGGCGCGACTGTCAACGAAGCTACCGTGCATCCGTTTCGGAGCTACTTCGAGGACCTCAAGATTGGAGATTCTCTCTTGACCCACCGCCGAACGGTGAGCGAGGCCGATATCGTCGCATTTGGTGGCATCTCGGGTGACTACTTTTATATGCACTTTGACGAACTCGCCGCCAAGGATTCGCCGTTCGGCAAACGCATTGCGCACGGCTACTTTGTACTTTCTGCGGCCGCTGGTTTATTCGTATCGCCAGCGCCCGGTCCGGTGCTCGCCAACTACGGCTTAGACACGCTGCGCTTTGTTAAACCAGTTGGCATTGGCGACACCATTCAAGCGCGAATTACAGCCAAGCGGAAGACTGATCGCAAGAAGGTAGACGCAAAAGGTGTGGGCCAGGGCGTGGTTGCATGGGATGTGGAAGTGAGCAACCAGCACGGCGAATTGGTGGCGAGTTACGACATCCTGACCCTTGTCGCTAAGCGGAGTTGACAATTCGGATCGCAGGAGTGAGAGCGGGATCATCGTGTGACCCGATACAAAGCGAGTTTTCGTCGGGCGCTAAGCTAGAGGCGGCGGCACCTGTCAGAGGGCAGTGTCGAATCCAGTACGGCTTGAGATGGTGTGCGGCAGCCTCGAAAGCCTTCCGCTCAAAGATACCTAGAAAGCTACCTAGGTCTATTGAGTGCTGTAAAGCATTGAGTTGGCGGATTTCATCGAGACCAGAGCTCAAATGAATAGTGGTGGCGCTTTGGCTGGCGGGGTTAATCAGAAAGGCTTTCATGAGATCCGGGCTTCCGTTGGAGGCTTAAACGTGTCGTCTCCCGATTTTAGCGAAGGGCCAGTTTGTATCGACTGGTAGACGCGACCGCAAGCTCGCACAAGACCATGCTGACCTCGGGCAGCGTAACCTGCTCGAAACTTTTATCGCGCTGAGATCGTGTGTGACGAGGCACATCTAACCGTAGAGCGGAAAGGCATTGAAGTCCCCCCTCAGCAGTACCTTGCTTTCATGCTGCAGCCAGCCTTCGATCAAGCTCGCGTACACACGCCTGAAATCGGTGGTGAATTTCAAGTTGCCATCAGCATCCAAATTGGTCAGCGAGGGCGGTTCGCCGTAGTGGCCGCCCCTTACGGGTTTGCCGATGACATACATGTGATTCGCAGTTCCATGGTCGGTGCCCAAGCTTGTGTTCTCTGCGACGCGACGGCCGAATTCGGAAAAAACTAACAAGGTCACATCATTGGCGCGCCCGATGCGATCCATGTCTTTCATGAAGCCCGCAATCGCATCGGACGCATAAGACAGCAAACGGCCGTGCTGCTCGTTCTGCTGCACATGGGTATCGAAGGCGTTGTGGCGAAAGGACACGTAGAACAACCGGCTCGAAAGGCCGGCGTTGATCATTGCCGCGACCTTGTTCAAGTCCAGCGACCGCAAACCGTAGTCGACGGGAGTTTTGTAATTGTCCCAGGCGGCTCTTACCAGCTGGGATGCTTCGCGTGCGCTGGCCGCGACTTTGTCAAGATACTGTCCCGACACGTTGGTGCTGTCAGTGACAGTCGGGTTGTCAAGCAGCGGACGGCTCTGTAACAAGCCTTTACGGGCGAAGCGTTCGGGCTCATCAAATACGACCGGAACATGATGCTCCGATTGCACGGCGAGTGACTGGCGCTCGTCGATATTGACAAGAAAATTCGGCGTCAGTTGAGGGTCGATCGCATCAGCAACACGGCCCAGCCATCCAAAGCGTTCTCCGCCGTTCGGCACGGCGGTATGCCAGTAAGCCATCGACTGAAAATGCGAGAGCGGCTGTTGGGGATAGCC
>RFVZ01000094.1 GCA_009922405.1 Betaproteobacteria bacterium | reverse complement strand
GCAGCGTCAGCGTCGTCTTTCCCGAGGACTCCGGTCCGTAAATTTCAACGACCCGACCGCGGGGCAATCCCCCGACACCGAGCGCGATATCCAGACCCAACGAGCCCGTGGAAACGACCTGAATGTCCTGCGCGAGAATCTCAGCGTCCGAGAGGCGCATGATGGAGCCTTTACCGAACTGCTTTTCGATCTGCGCCAGTGCGGCCGCCAGTGCTTTGGCGCGATCGCCTTCTTTGCCCCGTTGCTTGATGTCTTCCATGGATGCCTCAGTTGGATTGGGGATGAATATTCGACTGAACGAAGTATCCCACGAAACTACTGTATAAACAACCAGACCTTTAGGCTAGGACGTTTGGTTACGTAGCCAATGTCCAAGCCCTTCTTTGAGGGCATAGTGGGCGGCAGCCAGGCGGACTAAAGCGCGATCGCCGTCCCAATGGGCCGTCGCAGTCGCCGCCCAAACGGGTCCCGAAGCGATCGCTCGACCTGCCCAGCCAAAGCATACGGTTCCTACGGGCTTGCCGGCCACAGCCCCACCGGGCCCGGCAATTCCGGTCACCGAAAATGCGAGCGCCGTTTGCGAGGGCCCAAGAGTCTGCAGGGCACCCATTGCCATGGCGCCTGCTACTTGTTCACTCACGGCACCATATTGATCGAGTAGTTTGCCTGGTACGCCCAACAGGTCCTGTTTGGCCTGGTTCGAGTACGTCACAAAGCCTCGATCGAACCAGACACTCGCCCCCCCGCGCTCGGTGAGCGCACGAGCAATCCCACCTCCCGTACACGATTCTGCAGTCACGATCCGAGCGCCCATTGAGGCGAGGCGCTGGCCGACCAAGTAAGCCAGGTCGTCAAGCGCTGCATCTGTCCCGGCGAGAACGTCCGGGGCAGAATCAAAAGCATCCAAAGGCTCATTCATCCCAGCGACCGCCCCAAGGCAAGCACTAATAAAGTCATCATAGCGGCCGCCAGATCATCCGCCATGACGCCCCAACCCCCGCCGACGGTCCGATCAATCCAGGCAATTGGCGGTGGCTTAACGATGTCGAAAAACCGAAACACTAAAAAGGCAGTCACCTGTTGGGAAAACGAGCCATTCAGAACCCAAAGAATCAGCCAAAAGGCGACCACTTCGTCCCAAACAATCGCACCATGGTCCTGAACACCCAAGGCTTCCCCTGTTCGACGGCATGCGACGATGCCGAGGACTGTTCCGAGCGAGATCAACAAAGCCCAGTCGACATCCCCAAGCCAGGGATCGATCCATAGAAAGGCCGCCCAAGCCCAGAGCGTTCCAACCGTCCCGGGCGCAACCGGCGACAGCCCTGCCCCGAACCCCAACGCAATCCATCGGGAAGCCTTGCCCCGCATGAATTGAAAATCGGGTCGAACGGCTGCTTTAACCGGGACCCGATTGTTATTGGATTCAATGATCTCAATCACATACGCCCCGCTCAATCAAAGTCGATCCGATTCGGAACGAAAATGCTGGTACGCCCGATTGGGCAAGACACGTTCACCACCAGAGCCGTCCTGCAACCGCATTTCTGGTCTGGCATCGAGGACGCCAATGCGGTGCAGACCGCCCAGGCGCTCCAGAACGCCGCGCGCCATCGTCGGTGCAGTTAACAACAGTTCGTAATCATCACCGCCAAATAGCATTAAATCATGCCGATCCTCCGGGACGAGCCCGCTCAGGCACTCGTGGCTGGGCAACGCTTCGGCCCACAGCGCGGCACCGATCGAGCTAACCATTGCCGCACCCGATCGCGCCAGGATATGGCTTAAATCCCCGGCGAGACCATCCGAAAGATCAATCGCCGCATGCACTAAGCCCTGCGCAGACAACTTCGCAAGTTCAAGCCCCAATTCGACTTGGGGTACAGGCTTCTCAAGTCGCGTGAGGGCGGCGTGCACGGCGGGCAAGGGGTGTCCGCGAAGGCGTTCCCGCACTGCGAAGGCCGCGGCACCCAGGCAACCCGAAACCCAGATATCGTCGCCGGGGCGAGCTCGATCCCTACGTAACGCAGCCGCCGGATCAACTTCACCCAACGCCGTAATCGCGATCGCCAATGGGCCGCGCGTGGTGTCACCCCCAACCAGTTCAATCTCGTAGCGGTCGGCCAATGCATGCATGCCGGACGCAAAGGCTTCCAGCCACTCGATGTCTGGCCGAGGTAACGCCAATGCCAGAAGGTAGGCGACTGGCCGCGCGCCCATCGCTGCGAGGTCCGAGAGGTTGACTGCAAGCGCCTTGTGACCCAGGGAGCGCGGATCGACGTCTGAAAAAAAATGTACTCCGTCAACCAGTAAATCGGTCGTGACTGCGAACCGTGCCGCCGCGGTGGTGGTCGCCGCCAGCAACGCGCAATCATCACCAGGACCGAGAATTGCCCCTGCGTGAACGCCCGAAGCGGCAACCACCCCCGGCACCCCGGGCACCCCGTTGCGGACGAAAAACCGTCGAATTAAGTCAAACTCGTCCATTCGGGCGCTCGGTCGGCCGCAAGCGAGCGGCCACCTTGTCCAGCACGCCATTGACGTAGCGATAGCCATCAGTCCCCCCAAACGACTTCGCGATTTCAACAGCCTCGTTAATTACGACGCGGTAAGGGGTCTCCGGTGCGTGAGAGAACTCCCACGCGCCAATCAAAATCGCCGCATGCTCCACAGGACTCAGCTGAATCAACGGCCGATCGATCAGCGGAACGATCGTTTTGTGCAGGGTTGCCGCTTCCTGGATCACGCCCCGCAGAATGGATCGGAAAAGATCGGTGTCTGAGCGCTCAAACTCGGGCAAAACGACGATCTGCGCTTCAATCATGGCAACGTCGGTTTGCGCAACCAACCATTGATAAAGGCCTTGCAGCGCGAACTCCCGCGCACGCCGACGAGCACTCCGCGTGGGTGAACGGTCGTCGGGTTCGGGCCCGCCGCTCACGGATTCGAGACGGACTTCGCCGCGCTGCCTGCGTCGGCATCGGCGTCATCAGAAGCGTCGGCATCAGCGTCAACTTCGTCCGGCGAAATCCCCAGCAGGGTGAGGGTTGCGCAAACATGCGCCATTTCAACAGCCACGCGCGCGCAATCCGCCCCTTTCCCGATGATTCGAACTTCGGCTTGGGCGTCGGTGTCGCAAGTCAGGATGCCATTGGCAATTGGAATCGACTCGTCCAGCGAGACCCGCTGGATCGCGGCGGCACTTTCGTTGGACACCACCTCAAAGTGGTAGGTGTCCCCCCGAATCACGGCTCCAAGCGCGATCAGCGAATCAAACTCTCGGGTCCGGGCAAGGCGTTGGAGCGCGATCCCAATTTCGAGCGCCCCGGGCACGGAACACAGAAAAATGTCCTCGGCCAATACGCCAATTCGGAGCAACTCGCCGACACAGGCTTGCCTGAGGCCATCGCAAACTGTGTCATTAAATCGGGCCTGGACAATACCAATCCGAACTCCTTCGCCGTCAAGCGAGCCACGTTCAATATCAAGATTCATTCTGAAATCCAGTCACTTCAAGGCCATAACCTGCCATGCTCGGCATCTTCCGCGGACGCGAGAGCAGGCGCATTCGGCGAACTCCCAACGAGCGCAGAATTTGTGCGCCGACGCCGTAGTTACGAAGATCCTGACCAGCGGTGCGCTCCGCTGAACTGACGCCAGCCGGGGTGTTCCTCTCCGAGGATGTCGCAGTCGGGGTCGCAGGGGCCATGCGCTGGATCTGTTCGAACAAGATCTCTGCTGAGGGGGCGCAATGAATCATGACCAACACACCGGATGGGGCGGCTGCAATCGCCGCCATCGCCCGCGCAACCGGCCACGAGTGTCCGCCCGCGTCTGCCGTGAGCAGGTCCAACACTGACAGCGGTTCATGCACACGCACCAGTGTTTCAATGTCCGCACCGATCGAACCCTTGACCAGCGAAAGGTGCGGCTCGCCCCCGGGCTGGTCACGCCAGGCGGCGAGCCGGAACGGCCCCCAAGGCGTCACGATATCGCGCTCGGCGATCCGCTCGACAAGACTTTCGGTTGCGCTTCGATACTGAATCAGGTCGGCAATGGCGCCGATCTTGAGTCCGTGCTCTTGTGCAAACTGGGTGAGGTCTGGCAGGCGGGCCATCGTCCCGTCTTCGTTCAAAATCTCGCAGATCACCGCGGCGGGCTCGAAACCCGCGGCCTGGGCCAAATCACAGCCCGCCTCGGTATGGCCGGCACGCATCAGGACGCCCCCAGGACGCGCCATCAAGGGAAAGATGTGTCCGGGTTGAACCAGGTCCGCGGGCCGAGCATGCCGGTTGACCGCGGCCTGAATGGTGCGCGCTCGATCGGCTGCCGAAATACCGGTCGTGACGCCTTCGGCCGCCTCGATCGAAAGGGTGAAATTGGTCCCGTATCGCGTGCCGTTGCCCT
This sequence comes from Betaproteobacteria bacterium, assembly GCA_009922405.1. Lineage (GTDB taxonomy): Bacteria > Pseudomonadota > Gammaproteobacteria > Burkholderiales > Burkholderiaceae_E > RFPW01. Next base: position 5,024 of record RFVZ01000094.1, on the reverse strand, counting down.
GCGACTGCACCATCAGCGGCAGGTTCAATTGCTGGCAGCGGGCCTCGGTGAGAGTGAGACAAATCAGCCCTCGGCCGTACTTGGCCATAAAGTTGATGGACTCTGCGGTGGCATGCTGGGCGACCATCACAAGATCACCTTCGTTCTCGCGATCTTCTTCGTCGACCAGAACCACCATGCGGCCGGCGCGCAATTCGGCCAGGATTTCGGGAATAGCTGCAAGGGTCATGGCGCGGATTGTAGGCGATTGCCCTCCCGCCACTGCGCCAGCAAGTTGCGCCAATCCCCCCGAACCCTCTGCAGATTGGCCTCTTTGACCAGCCCAAATCCTCGAATATGCGCAGGAATGCGGGCCAAGCTGACAGCCAGGGCGTGAGTTTTCGTGTTGAGGCCGCGAAGCAGTTCCTCGATCAACGCTTCATATTCAACAATCAACGCCCGCTCCTGGCGCCTCTCTGCCGTCATGCCAAAAGGATCGAAGACGGTACCGCGCAAGAATTTTAACCGCGCCAATGCCCGAAAAACGGGCAGCATCCAGGGCCCGAAGGCGATTTTTCGCGGTCGACCCGTCAGAGGATCCACCCTGGCCAAGCCCGGAGGCGCAAGGTGAAATCGCACGGACCAGTCGCCCTCAAATTGTTGACGCAGTCGATCCAGGAACGCAGGTTCTGAATGCAACCGCGCGATTTCGTACTCGTCCTTATAGGACAGCAGACGGAAATATTGCTGGGCCACCGCTTCGGATAAGTTCAGGCCCTCAGCGGCGTGCAGACCCTCATCCGCACGAGCCTTCGCGCCCAGAACCTGACGCTCCGCCTGCTGAACCCGCGCGACCAAGTCTTTGTAGCGTTGAGCTAGCGAAGAATTCTGATACTCGGTGAGGTGCCGTGCACGCAGTTCGACCATCGCATCGAGTGGCTCATCGGCCAAGGGCGCTGATTCGACTTGAGGTACCCCAAACGCCTCCGTCGAGACAGCAGCAAAATCATGTGCGGCGCGCCGGCCCCACAAAAATGCAGCCAGATTGGCTGGTACTGCGGCCCCATTGAGTTCGATTGCCCGCTCCAGCGCCGCCCGGGTCACCGGTAACCATCCCCGCTGGCAGGCCCAACCAAGCATGAATGGATTCGCAAAGAGCGAATCTCCGCACAGGGCCACGGCCAGTCGCTGAGCGGCGACCCAATCGACCGAATCCGACCCCACGGTGGCCACCAAATCGGCGCGCAATCGCGCCTCGGGAAAACGCCAGTCTGGATTACGCAGGGCTTCTACCGTGGGCGCGACATCGGCATTCAGGATGACTCGGGTGACACCCGACCGCATCCGAGCCAGTGCGTCGGCACCGGCGGTCACCACAAGATCGCCGCCTATGACCAGTTGTGCTTCGCCAATCGCGACTCGGGTCGCAAAGAGTTGGTCCTGCGTCTGCGCAATCTGAATATGCGAAGTCACCGCGCCGCCTTTTTGCGCAAGGCCCGCCATGTCAAGCACGGCGACGCCACGACCGTCGAGATGAGCCGCCATCCCTAATAGCTGTCCGATGGTCACCACTCCGGTACCACCAACCCCGGTGACCAGAACGCTGTAGGGACGCGCTGGAGCGCCACTTAATCCGTTTGAGTCAATCGACGCAACCGTGGGCTCAGGCAGTTCTGGCCATTCCGAAGAAGGTTTCGCGATCTGGGGCTGGTCTTGCAAGCCACCCGGCAACCCACCGGGCAACGCACGCTGCGCCCGACCTCGCCACTTCCCGCCCTCGATTGTCACAAAACTTGGGCAGAATCCCTTCAAGCAGGAAAAATCTTTGTTGCACGATGACTGGTTGATTTTTCGCTTGCGGCCGAGCGGTGTTTCGAGGGGCTCGACAGAGACACAAGACGACTGAATCGTGCAGTCACCACAGCCCTCGCAAACTGCTTCATTAATGATCACGCGGCGGGCAGGATCGGGGAACCCCGGTTGTCCATCAGAACCCTTGCGTTTGCGCCTGCGGCGCTTCTCCGACGCACAGGTCTGGTCGTACACGATCACAGTGACACCAACGACTTCGCGCAGACGACGCTGGACGGCGTCGAGGTGGTCGCGATGTTCGACTCGCACGTCATCCAACGCATGCGCCATCATGGTGTCAGCGTCGGGCCCGGCTGGGTGGGCGGAACCGCTGGCGCCAGACGCGCCCGTTGCCCGCCGATACTTCTCGGGCTCATCCGTCACGATCACGACTTCACGGACGCCCTCGGCACGCAATTGCGCCACGACTTGGGGCACGGTCAGACTGCCGTCCAGCGGTTGCCCGCCGGTCATGGCCACCGCGTCGTTGTAAAGCAACTTGTACGTCATCGTCGCCCGGGCCGCGACGGCAGCACGGATGGCCAGAACCCCAGAATGGAAATAGGTTCCATCGCCCATGTTCGCGAACACGTGCGGCGTCTCGCAGAACGGCGCCTGACCAATCCAGGCCGCCCCCTCACCGCCCATCTGCGAAAACGTATCGGTGCGACGCGCAGGATCCCACTGCGCCATAAAATGACACCCGATCCCGGCCAGCGCCCTCGAGCCCTCAGGGACATGCGTCGACGTGTTGTGCGGACAACCCGAGCAGAATGTCGGCGTTCGCTGCAATTCGACTGGTTGAACCGGTTCGATCGACCGGATCGACTCGACCGACTCGACCGACTCGACCCGCAGCAAGATCGGCTTGCGTTCCTTGGCGTCAAGAATCGCCAGGCGCGTTTGAATTCGGGCACGGATATCGGACGGGAGCGTCCGCCCCTCTTGCTCGGCGGCGATCAGACGGCGACCAATCGCCCGCGCAACCATTGCTGGGGAATGCTCGCCGTGGGGCGTCAGGAGCCAATCCCGGCGAGAGTTGGCCCCACCGCCAGGATCCACGTTAAGGCCGTTTCGATCCAACTTGCCATAAATTTGCGGACGAAGATCATCGCGCCAGTCGTAGAGCGCCTCCTTGACGGCGGATTCGACCAGCGAGCGTTTTTCTTCGATAACGAAGATTTCCCGCAATCCGGTCGCGAAAGCCCGCATCGAGCTGGGTTCTAGTGGCCACACCACGCCAACCTTAAACAGGCGGATGCCCATGGCCGAGCAGGTCGTGGAGTCAAGACCCAGATCGTCGAGGGCTTGACGGGTGTCGAGATAAGATTTCCCAGCGGCCACCAAGCCAAGCCAGGGGCGCGGCGAATCGATAGCGATGAAATTCAGACGGTTGGCTCGAATGTAACCGAGCGCAGCGTCGCCTTTGTAGTCCAGCAGGCGCTGCTCCTGCGCAATTGGACTATCGGGCCAGCGGATGTTGAGCCCCCCGAGCGGCAACTCATCGGCACTGGGCAACTGGATGCTGACGTGATCGGGATCGATGATGACGGCGGCTGAGGATTCCGCCACGTCAGTCACCGCCTTCATGGCGACCCAAAGCCCCGACCAGCGCGACATCGCCCAGCCATGCAGACCAAAGTCCAGGAACTCCTGAACCCCTGCCGGATAGAACACCGGCATACCGCAGGCCTTGAAAATAAACTCACTCTGATGCGGCAAAGTCGAGCTCTTGGCACCGTGATCGTCGCCAGCGACGGCAATCACGCCGCCATGTGGCGCCGAGCCGGCCGCATTGGCATGTTTAAAGACATCGCTACAGCGATCGACTCCGGGGCCTTTGCCGTACCAGAGACCAAATACACCATCGGCATTAGCACCGGGGAACAAACCGATCTGTTGGGTTCCCCAAATTGCATTGGCCGCCAGTTCTTCATTGACGCCAGGCCGAAAGACAATCTGCTGGCGGTCCAGATGCTCCCGGGCCTTCCAGAGCGCCTGGTCGAGCGCGCCGAGTGGCGAACCGCGATAACCCGAAATAAAGCCAGCGGTGTGCAAGCCTGCAATGCGGTCTCGCTCACGCTGCAGCATTGGCAATCGAACCAAGGCCTGATTGCCGTTCATAAACGCACGCCCATGTTCAAGGGCGTACTTGTCATCCAGCGTTACACGACGCAGCGCACGGGCTAGATCGGCGTCAAGGGGAGCGTTCATTTCGAGGCCATGAGCCTTTCGCAGTAACGGGCAATCTGATCGACTTCGATGTTCACGAAATCTCCGACTTTCAGGCGACCCAGCGTAGTAACCGCCATCGTATGCGGAATCACATTGATTTCAATCCGGGTAACCCCTTTCGCCGCGGAATCTTCCACCCGATTGACCGTGAGCGACACCCCATCCACCGTGACCGAGCCCTTGAACGCGAAATACTTTGCCAACGCCGCGGGCACCTCAATGGCCAGAAACCAGGACTCACCCACCGGGTCAAACGCCGCCACCCGCCCTAAGCCATCGATATGGCCGCTGACCAGGTGACCGCCGAGGCGATCCGAGAGCCGCAATGCTTTTTCGAGATTGACCCTCCCCGGGGCGGCAAGGCCGACAGTTCGGGACAAGCTCTCGAGTGAAATATCGACCGCAAAACGGCCTTCGGCCAACTGGTCAGACATCGGCCCGCCAAGTTGAACAACGGTCATGCAGGCCCCCTGGATGGCAATCGAATCGCCCACCTGAACATCATCTAGCCCCAGACGTGCGGCTTCAATGACCAGTCGCCGGCCGCTATCGGCCGGACCAACGGTGGCCGTCAGCGTTGAGACCTCTTCGATCATCCCAATTGCGGCAACGATTCCTGTAAACATGTCCACCCGCCCTCTGAGCTTTGCTTGACTTCGTGCTAATTAGCTTCGTTTTGCTTAAAACGGGCGAGGATCCGCAGATCATCGCCAACCTTCACCATCTCATGAAAAACCAGGCGCTTGGCGGATTCGAGGGTTTCCGGCGGCTCTAAATTAAACATCGGCCGCGAATCTCCTAGCAGCGCAGGCGCCAGATACACCAGCAACTCGTCGACGCGCGCTTCGCGAACGAGCGAACCATTCAGCCCAGCGCCTGCTTCGACATGCAATTCATTGACGCCACGGCGCGCCAATTCGGCCAGTAGTGCGCCGAGGTCCACTTTGCCAGGTGGTGCC
>RFVZ01000093.1 GCA_009922405.1 Betaproteobacteria bacterium | reverse complement strand
CAGCGCGAACCAGCGCGAAGCGCTGGTCAGAACGCCCTGAATCACTTCCGATATTTAGCGAGAAGCTCGCGAGCCTCCGCCAGCAAGGCTTTACCGTTTTCACCACGTTTGTCCATATCGGCAACCCAGTCCTCATAGAGCGGCGCAGCGGCTTTAACCCAGTTATCCAGTTCAGAGCCCGGGATCATGTAAAACGTGTTGCCCCGATCCTGAGCCAGTTTTCGGGCCGCACCCTGACTGTTATCCCAGATTTTCCCAATTTGCTGGGTCAGACCGGCGCCACTGTTATTGTCAATCACCTTTTTCAGGTCCGCCGGCAGGCTATCGTACTTGGCCTGATTCATGGCAAAGATAAAAACGGCGCTGTACAAAGCCGGGCGGGTCGGATCGGTTTCGCTATGGAATTTAACCATCTCCTGCAATTTCAGCGATGGCAACGGCTCCCAGGGCAGCAGGAACCCATCAATAGTCCCCTTGCTGACCGCGTCAGGAATCGCAGGCAAAGGCATACCGACCGGAGAAGCCCCAAGGGCGGCAAGCAATTTGTTGGTTTGACGGGTCGGGGCCCGCATTTTCAGCCCCTTGAAATCCGCCAGCACCTTGACCTGCTTTGAATTGGTATGAATATAACCTTCGTCATGCACCCAGGTCGCAAGGAGTTTTGTACCCGCAAACTCCTTCAAGGAATGCTTGTTCATGTAGTCCCAGGTTGCCCGTGCGCCCGCCTCGGCCGAATTGCACATGAATGGCAATTCAAAGACTTCCGTACTGGGAAAGCGCCCTGCGGTATAGCCGGGAAGCGAAATAATCAGATCGTCCACGCCGTCCTTGACCCGGTCGACGAGCTGGGCCGGAGTCCCACCACCGCTCATGGCGGGAAGAATCTGACACTTCAGCCGATTACCCGATTCGCGCGCGACCTTCTCACACCAAGGGACGATGACGTTGACCGAAGCCATCGCTTGTGGATTCCAGATGTGGTGGAATTTGAGCGTTACTTCCTGCGCGGACGCTGGTGAACCTAACACGGCCGCCATTGCAGCACCAACCAATAATCCTGTGAATTTCTTCATCTCCGATCTCCTGAATAAATCAAATTCGAATTTTTAGGGTGCCAAGGCATCTGGTCCCTGAACCATTCAGGCCCAGACCTCATTGGCGGTTTCGACGACGAGTCTCAACTTGTCCCGTTGCGCCTGAACAGCGATATTGTTCCCATGAACCGTGCTCGAAAAACCGCACTGTGGGCTCAGACACAGCTGCTCCAGCGGGGCGAATCGGGAAGCCTCATCGATCCGGCGTTTAAGGCTGTCTTTCGTTTCCATCTCCCCAAACTTTGTCGTCACCAGTCCGAGCACTACGATTTTACCTTTGGAGAGAAACCGTAACGGACGAAAGTCGCCTGAACGTTCGTCATCGTATTCCAGGAAAAACGCATCAAGATTCATTTCCGAGAGCAGCGCCTCGGCCACGGGTTCGTAATTGCCAGCCGCCGCGTGGGTGCTTTTGAAATTCCCTCGACACAAATGCATCGCCAGGGTCATCCCAGGCGGTTTGAGGGCGACCACTTTATTGATGAACTGGGCATACCGATGGGGCAGTTCATTGGGGTCATCGCCTCGCTGGCGAGCGGCTTCCCGCATTTTGTCATCGCAAAGGTACGCAAGATTCGTATCGTCCATCTGAACGTAACGGCAACCCGCATCGAACAGGCTCTGTAACTCCGCGCCATAGGCCCGCGCCACATCGTCATAAAAGTCAGGCTCAAGATCAGGGTATGCCACACGACTGATGCCCGCACGTCCACCACGAAAATGCAACATGGTCGGCGACGGAATCGTGACTTTAGCGGTCAGATCAGTGCGACCTAGCGCGTGGACCTGTGCATTCAGATATTCGAAATCCGCGCGTTGGATATCCTTCACGTGACGGACTTTATCGACTACGCGGATGACCGGTGGGGCGAGTTCTTCGGTCCCATCGGCTCGCTGGATCGTCACCGGAATATCCGTCTTGACGCCACCAAGTTGTTCCAGAAAATCGATATGGAAATAAGTTCGCCGAAATTCGCCATCGGTCACGCTCTGAAGACCGACGTCATGCTGAAAATTGACGATCTCGGTAATTGCCCGATCTTCAACAAGTCTCAGTTGTTCCGCGGAGATCGATTTTTCCCGAAAAAACTGATCTCGCGCCATATGCAGATAATCTGGCCTGAGAAAGCTCCCAACATGGTCTGCTCGGAAGGGAGGAATATTTCGCTGGTTCATCTTTTGGCCTGTTATTAAAGCAAATTTTTCCGATTGGTCTCGATTTGAACGCGCAAGGCCCTCATCATCAGGTCGGCATTGGCCAAATAGGGATTGACTTGACTGGCCCGTTCCATCAACTCGAGCGCGCGCTCAGGCTGACTGCGCTCTGACAGCATCTGCGCATAGCCAACCAACGCTCCAAAATGTTGGGGGACCCTTTTGAGAACCTCTTCGCAATCGCGCAGGGACAGATCATATTCGCCGGACATGTAGTAAATGGTGGCACGCTTATTCCAGGCCTCCGCAAATTCCGGCCGTTTGGCAATGATTGAGCCGAACACTTCAATTGCCTTTGGCGTGTCGCCGCTCTGCATAAGATTCAAGCCCTCCCGATAAAGCTTGTCGATCGCGGCATCGCCCGATCTGCCCCACAGTTGCCAGACGGTCGCCAGCGCCGCTTGCCGTACCGCAGGCTCTGTATCGCTCAACAAGGGATACACAAGACCAGCATCCTTTGCCGTGCCACGCTTTAACAATCGCCGCAACCCGTTTATCCGCCGCTCTGGTTCGGCATGGCTCAGCGCCTTTTGAACTTGCTGGTCATTGAGTCGTTCCGAACTCGCGGCGTGCACGAAGTGCGTGGCACACAGGGCAAAGACCAGAGCCAGGATTGGGCGCAAAACACTTGACACAGGAGGTCTCCAGCAGACTGATCAGCCAAGCTTACCCGAGGTGTGTCAAGACGATCTTTCCCTGGTTCCAACCCGGGTAATTACTCATTGAAGTAATTTTTTCCTGTGGGACGATCGGGGCCTATGCGTGATCCAACTCCAACGTCAGCGACCAGAGCCGAAGAACCGTTATTGACGGTTTCCGGCGTCACCGTCAAATTTCGCGGAATAGTCGCGCTCGACCAGGTGTCATTCAATATCCAGCGTGGCCAAATCGCTGGATTGATTGGCCCCAACGGTGCTGGCAAGACGACGTTGTTTAACTGCCTTTCCAGAATTTATCCCTACAGCGAAGGCAACATTGTTTTCGACGGGCATCCGCTTGAGAGCATGCCGCGCCACAAGACCGCCGAAGTCGGGATCGGCCGAACCTTCCAGAATCTGGCTCTCTACAAAACAATGACCGTGCGCGACAACATCCGCGTCGGTTGCCACTGTCGCGCCCAAAAAGGTTTTTTGGCGCATGCACTTCAGCTGCCCGGGGTTGCCGAGGAGGAACGCGAAATCAGCGCTCGTGCAGCGGCCCTGATCGATTTTCTGGACCTCGGTGCGCTGGCAGATCGTCGGGTCTCGGACCTACCCTTTGGCTCGCAGAAGCGAGTTGAGCTGGGACGGGCACTTGCCAGTCAGCCAAAGCTGTTGCTGCTTGATGAGCCTGCCGCCGGGCTCAATCACGAAGAGCTTGACGCGCTTGGCCATCTCATTCGCAAGGTGAGAGACGACTTCAAGATCACGGTCCTGCTCGTCGAGCATCACATGAGTCTGGTGATGAGCGTTTCGGACAAGGTAGTCGCGCTCAATTTTGGCCGCAAGATCGCAGACGATATTCCGCAGAACGTGCGTCAGCACCCCGACGTCATCCAGGCCTATCTGGGTGGCGATGACCAGGAAGTGACGCCAGCCCAAGTCCACCCTCAAAACCACTCCGCCACAACGGTGCATTGATGTTCGGAGCATTTTGATGGCATCGCTTTTGGAGGTGGATGGCTTGTGTGCGGGCTACGGCGCAACCGAAGTGGTCCACGACCTTTCGATGCGGATCGAGGAGGGCACGATCACGACGCTTCTCGGTGCCAATGGCGCCGGCAAGACAACGACTTTGCGGGCCCTGTGCAAAATGATTCGCACCCGCGGCAGCATCCGGTTTGCGGGTGAAGCGATCGACCAACTCGCGACCGAAGACATCGTGCGCCGAGGCGTTGCCCATGTGCCGGATGGACGCGGCACCTTCGGCAGCCTGACCACCGAAGAGAACCTTCGCCTGGGTGGCTACACGCGGCGTGACCGCAAGGCTGCGGCCGCGGATCAGGAGCGCATGTACGATTATTTTCCCCGGCTGCGCGAACGTCGGCAGCAGCAGGCCGGCACCATGTCGGGTGGCGAGCAGCAAATGTTGGCGATCGCCCGAGCGCTCATGCTCAGACCGCGATTGCTGCTGATGGATGAGCCATCGTTCGGACTCGCGCCACTAATCGTTCGCGAAATTTTTTCAATTATGAAAGCGATCAATGAAAACGACCGGGTGACGATTCTGCTCGTTGAACAAAATGCCGCCATGGCGCTGAAGCTTGCCAGCCAGGCCTATCTGCTTGAAACCGGTCGGTTGGTGCTATCGGGCGAAGCGGCCGCGTTGAGTAACGATGAAGCGGTCCGTCGCTCCTACCTCGGGTACTGAATGCCATGGAGACCTTTATCCATCAAATTGTTGCGGGGATTGCCACGGGGGGTGTTTATGCCAGCCTGGCCCTTGCCCTGGTGATGATTTATCAGTCGACCCACCATATCAATTTTGCCCAGGGCGAAATCGCGATGTTCGCGACCTATCTGGCGTGGACGCTGATCAACGCGGGGTTCCCCTACTGGGTCGCATTTTTCGGAACGGTGATCCTGGCCTTCGCACTGGGTGTGTTGATTCAGCGGGTGATCATCCGGCCGGTCGAAAATGCACCGGTCCTCAACGTGGTGGTCGTTTTCATCGGTCTTCTTGTCATCCTGAACAGTCTGGCGGGCTGGATCTTCACCTACACGATCAAGTCCTTTCCGTCGCCGTTTCCAAAAGAGCCCCCCTTCGGCCTCAGTTTCATTTCGTCGCATGAACTGGGCTCAATCGGCGTGACGCTAGTGCTTCTGGTGATGCTCTACAGCTTCTTCCGCTTCACACCCCTTGGCCTGGCGATGCGCGCGGCCGCGCAAAATCCAGATTCGAGCCGGCTGGTCGGCATCCGTGTCGGATGGATGTTGGCGCTGGGATGGGGGCTGGCCGCGGTACTCGGCTCGATTGCTGGAATGATGATCGCGCCCATTGTTTTTCTGGAACCCAACATGATGTCGGGTGTGTTGCTCTACGCCTTTGCAGCAGCGCTGGTGGGCGGCATCGACAGCCCCGGAGGGGCCGTACTCGGCGGCTTTCTGGTGGGCATTCTCGAGAACCTGCTTGGTGCTTACGTGATTGGGACCGAGTTGAAGCTGTCGGTCGCGCTGGTCCTGATCGTCACGGTCTTGACGATTCGCCCAGCCGGACTATTCGGCAAAGTCATCGTAACGCGGGTTTGATCTGACATGACTTCGATTCAAACGCCCGACGCCGCCAGAGCTCAACTACCCTGGCTGCGGATCACAGTGGTCATGGCCGTGGCCTGCGTGTTGCCGTTTTTTCTGAGCAATTACCATGTGTTCCAGGCTTCGATGGTTCTAAGTACGGCGATCGCGCTCGTGGGCCTGAATATCCTGACTGGATATAGCGGACAGATCTCGCTGGGTCATGGCGCGTTTCTCGCGATCGGTGCGTATACGACCGCGATTCTCATGGACAAGTTTGATGTGCCTTACTGGGCAACCATCCCGGTTGCGGGACTGGTTTGCCTCGTCGCCGGGTTTCTGTTCGGCCTACCTGCCCTGAAGCTCGAAGGTCATTATCTGGCGTTAGCAACCTTCGCGCTGGCGGTGGCACTCCCGCAGCTACTGAAGTTCCGCTATCTCGAACCATGGACTGGGGGGGTGCAGGGCATCGTCATCATGAAGCCCGATCCGCCCATCTCGTCGTTTATGGGACTAACCTTGAACTCCGATCGATGGCTCTATTTTGTCGCCCTCCTCGTCGCAGCCCTTATGTATCTCGTCGCCTGGAATCTCCTGCGCGGCCGGATCGGCCGGGCCTTGATCGCAATTCGCGATCAGCCAACCGCAGCCGCCTTGATGGGCATTGACACATCGCTCTATAAGAGTTTGGCCTTTGGCGTCAGCGCCCTCTTTACTGGCGTAGCGGGCAGTTTGAGCGCCATTCTGGTGGCATTCGTTGCGCCCGACAGTTTCACGGTTTTCCTGTCGATCACGCTGATGGTCGGGATGGTCGTGGGCGGCTTGACCTCGCTACCGGGTGCGCTCTACGGCGCCGCATTTGTGCAGTTCATCCCCAATCTTGCCGATCAGATATCGAAGGCCGCGCCTTGGGCGATTTATGGTGCGTTGCTGATCGTCCTGATGATCGTTCTCCCCGGCGGAATCGCTGGAGGGCTCAACCTACTTTGGTCAAAAGTCACCAACAGAACTGGAGCCCTTCAGTGATCCGCCAACTGAAGTTGGCAGTCTGTATTCACCCGTTGCGTTCGAAATTTTTACCAAGAGGTATGACCATGAAGAAGAGACACATGATCATCGGCAGCGTGGCGCTCCTGTCAGCGACACTGCTTACGCCAGTACTGGCGCAAAAAAAATACGATCCAGGCGCAAGCGATACCGAAATCAAGATCGGCCAGACCATGCCGTATAGCGGCCCTGCCTCCGCCTATGGCACGATTGGTAAGGTTCAGGCCGCCTACTTCAAGCAACTCAACGAGCAGGGCGGAATCAACGGACGCAAGATTAATTTCATCAGTCTCGACGATAGCTACAGCCCACCCAAGACCGTTGAAATGGTGCGCAAGTTGGTCGAGCAGGAAGAGGTTCTGGTGCTGTTGGGCACATTGGGAACGCCTTCGAATACGGCGATTCACAAGTATGTCAACGCCAAGAAAGTCCCCCACATGTTCCTGGCGACTGGCGCCTCAAAATGGAACGACCCCAAGGGACACCCCTGGACGATCGGCTTCAACCCGAACTACAACTCGGAAGGCCGACTTTACGGTCAGGAGATCGTGCGCACCAAGCCCAACGCCAAAATTGCCGTTCTTTTTCAGAACGATGATTACGGCAAAGACTATTACAGCGGATTTAAGGACGGGCTGGGCGACAAGGCCAAGTCAATGATCGTTGCCGAGGCAAGTTACGAGGTGACGGATCCGACGATCGATTCCCAGATCGTCACGCTGAAGGGCTCGGGTGCCGATACCTTCTTCAATATCACCACGCCAAAATTCGCGGCTCAGGCGATCCGCAAAGTGGACGATATCGGATGGAAACCGACGCATTACCTCAATAACGTTTCGGCGTCTGTTGGTAGCGTGCTCAAACCAGCCGGCCTGGAAAAATCGGTCGGGTTGATCTCAATGCTCTACATCAAAGAGGGCAGTGACAAGCGCTGGGACAACGATCAAACGATGAATGACTTCAAGGCTTTGATCAAAAAGTATGCGCCTGAGGTCAACCCGGATGACGGCAACGCGACCTATGGCTATGCGGTTTCGCAACTCATGGCCCATGTTTTGAAGCAGGCAGGAGACAACCTGACCCGTGAGAACATCATGAAAATTGCCACGAGTCTGAAAGACCACCAGATTCCAATGGCACTTCCAGGCGTTCTGGCAAATACGGCGGCGGATGATTTTGCGCTATTCCAGACCATGCAGTTGGTCCGGTTCGACGGCTCGATCTGGGTACCGTTCGGCAAACCCCAGTCGGTGCGCTGAGCGTGTAGCCGTTGCGCCGAGCGCAATCAGAGTGCGCTTAGCGCAGACGAAGCGGGCCGCAGGCGGTCCCGCTTCAGTCGAGTTCAAGCCTTTTCAGGCCCAGGCCCGTTCCAGAATCTCCAGCGTTTCAGCCGGGGTCTGAATCGGCCGGGGATTCGAACGCACGAAAGGATTGCCCATCGCTTTCTCCGCAATGACGGCGAGGCGCTCGCGGCCAACACCGAGTTCGGAAATTCGGGTGGGCAATCCCAGCCGCCTAATCAGTGCTTCAATCAGATCCGCTGCCGGTTGGTCGGGATGACCCAGGGCCGCTGAAATCTCATTTAGCGCATCCGCACAGACGTCTGCGTTGTAGCGCATCACCGTGGGCAACAAGACGCACGACGTGATGCCATGCGGGACGCCCGCGTCCGCCCCGAGTGCGTGGCCCAGTCCGTGACTCGCGCCATAGTCGGCGCGCCGGATACTCATGGCTGCAAGCCACGCGCCGATTTGGCAATCGAGCCGCCCCTGCAGCAGTTGTTTAAGGGCACGCAAACCCAATGCATCCAGAAAAGGTTGTGCATTGCGCGCACAAATCGCTTCGACTGCATGATCAACCGCTCTGATGCCGGTTGACAGCCAGAGGCGCTCCGGGGTGTGAAGGGTCATCGCCGGGTCTAGTATCACTGCCACGGGACCAATGAATCCTCCGGTGAATCCATGTTTGATCCCAGTACGGGTATCGGTTGCGCCGCCCAAATCGCTAAATTCAGCGCCTGACAAGGTGGTGGGAATCGCGATCTGACGGCAGGGCGGCGTCCCAACGATCGGCACGTGCAGAGTGCCATCCGGGTTGACCTTCAGATGCCATTGATCGAGTGCATCCGCGTGGTCGATCCCCTGAGCCAGACAAAGTAACGCGATCTTGACGCTATCAATCACCGTCCCACCACCAAGACTGACGACCAGATCCGCTCGAGCGTCTCTCAGAACAGCTGCCAGCGCGATCACCGAATTCCGCGGCGTGTGCTCGACGCACTCATCGAAAATACCGACCACCCGATCACCCAGTTGCTGTGCAAGGTTGGTAACGACCGATGTGGTCCGGTTCAGGGTACGACTGGTGACGATCACGACGCGCTCACTCGCTCGTTGCGCGATCTCCTGCTGCAGCGCCTCAGCCGCGGTGACACCGAAATGAACCCGATCAAGTGCCAGAAAATTGAATACACCTGATTTCATGAACCTTCCTTAATCGCAGTTTGATTGCCGGTCACGCTGGCAGAGAGGCTGACAACGATGCCGACAGAGACGCTGACAACGCAAGCCGCATGGCCTTTTTGTCGATCTTGCCCAGACCCGTCGTGAGCAGGCGGTCGACAAAGTGAATCTTCTTCGGGACATGAACCGATCCTTTCTGACTCCGAACCAGCGCAGCAAGTTCGTGTTCGATCGTCTCAAGCGCAAACGCTCCCGGGTCACGCAATACCACCATGGCCTGAACACTCTCGCCCCATTTCGGATCGGGGATACCGATCACTGCGACGGCACCAACCGCAGGATGCGATCCGAGAACGTCTTCAATTTCTCGTGGATAGACGTTAAAACCGCCAGAAATGATCATGTCTTTGGAACGATCCACGATATAGATA
>RFVZ01000092.1 GCA_009922405.1 Betaproteobacteria bacterium | reverse complement strand
CGTTCCCATATTACGTGCAATGTCAAACACGCCAACCTTTCCTTTGCGTAGCATTTCCACAGCGTAAAAGTGCCTCAAGCTGTACAGCGTGTATGGGAGCCCATCTCTGTTCTTTGATAGTCCAATTGACTCCAGCAAGCCCCTAAATTGGTCTATTAGCGTTATGACTTGTTCGCCGTCAGCCATTCTAAAGAACCAAAGTCCTGTGCTTTTACTCTTGTCTATTCCAGAAGTACGAACACTTCCAACCTTACGTCTATTGGCTGGGATTTTTACTTGTTCGTTCGCACTAGGCTTTTTATCTTTAGCGAGTTCAGCCTTTCTTGCATCCCACTCTTGGTTTCTTTTTATCACCCTCTCAACGTACCTAACTGCATTAGTCCGAGGTATTACCGTCCTTTTTCCAGTCTTTCCCTGTACATTGAATAGGTAGTTCTTACGCCCTAGTTCGTCTTTGAACTCAACGACGTCACCTTCTTTTAGATTGTTCGCCTCACCAACTCGCATTCCGCTGTTTGAAAGAATAAGAACATAGTCTCTCAGCAGCTCCCTTGTGTACCGCCAGCTTTCATTGTCTGTTTCTTTTATCCACTTACGCATACGCGTATAAAGTTGTTTATACTCCGGTACGGTGAATGTCGGTCGTACAATCCTTCTTTCTGCCTTGTACCTGTAATCCGGCAAAGGCTTGGCACCCAAGTATCCACGTTCTTTAGCGTACTTAAGTACCGTCTTAGCGTATGTTGACTCCCATTCAAGAGTCTTGTCGGCTGGATTTATGCTGTAGTTTTTTGGGCGCAGTCTTTCAGGTAGTTTGTGATAGTACTCCTTGCGCCATGAAATGTAGTCTTTCAGTACCGTGTTATCAATCTTGTCGACTTCTTTCTTACCGCAGTACTCCAGCCAGAACTTACTCACACGTTTTATCTGTCGTAGCATATAAATGCTCGTCACTTCTTTCGTGCTGTCGTTTACCTTTGACATCTTGCTGCGTTCGTATTCACGTTCACGCAGCATTGTGTATTCGTTAATTACCGTCGCAAACGTTTTCGTCTGCAGTGGAAATCCTTCTTCACGCTTTATTTCTATCTCGTAGAAAAAGCGTCGTGCAAGTCGTCTTGCTTCTTCTAATTTTACCGTCTTAAGAGTACGGGAAATGTAGCGCCTGTCACCTCTATACACACGAGCTTGGAATATGCCGTTGCGTGTGTACAGCAGCACCTTCCCGTCTTCAAGTAGCTCTCTATGTTCTTCGCCTAACAATTGTCTTACCTTGCCGCCAAAGCCCCCGTTTGTCTAACAATTGTACAACATTTTTAGGGGGTTTTGAAAACAGTAAGTCGTTGATTTTATTGATTAAGTTAGACGTCCGTGGCAGTGCTTGTACTTCTTGCCTGACCCACAAGGACAGAAGTCGTTTCGTCCGACGCGCTCAACCACTGAGTCCTGCGCCTCGGGCAGTGCCTGCGTGTGACGCACATCAAGCTGAGCGGCCTCGGGTAGGGCGAGGGGTTCCACGACTGGAGCCTCGACCTCCGCCATTTCAGCGGGGGCAATGCGAACCGTCATCAACATCCCCGTGACTTCATCGCGGATGGTGGTCAGCATCGATTCAAACAGCTCGAACGCCTCCCGCTTGTATTCCTGCTTGGGGTTTTTCTGCGCATAGCCGCGCAAATGAATGCCCTGGCGCAGGTGATCAAGTGCCGCGAGATGCTCGCGCCAGTGGGTGTCAATCGACTGGAGCATGACGGAACGCGTAAAGCTGGCCCAGCCATCGACACCGACCATCTCGGCCTTGGCCCGATAGGCGGCGTCGGCCGCGCTCAAAAGACGATCCTGAAGGTCAATATCGCTCGCATCCGATACCGATGACAACGGCACTTCCATTTGCCACTGATCGCGCAACGCTTGCTCGAGCCCTTTGAGGTCCCACTGCTCTTCAACACTCTCGGCCGGAACATAGCGCCGGAACAAGTCTTCAAAGACGCCCTCTCGCAGCCCTTCGAGCAGGGCGTCGACATCGGCCGATTCGAGCAACTCGTTGCGCTGCTGGTAAATCACCTTGCGCTGCTCATTGGCAACGTCGTCGTATTCGAGGAGTTGCTTGCGGATATCGAAGTTGCGCGCCTCGACCTTGCGTTGAGCGCTTTCGATCGAACGCGAAACGAGGCCTGATTCGATCGCCTCGCCCTCGGGTAGGCGCAGTCGCTCCATGATGGATTGGAGGCGTTCCCCGGCAAAAATTTTCAGCAGGGGGTCATCCATCGACAAGTAAAAACGCGACGACCCGGCGTCGCCCTGACGACCCGAGCGCCCGCGCAACTGATTATCAATGCGGCGGCTCTCGTGGCGCTCGGTCCCGACGATATGCAGTCCGCCTGCGGTCAAGACGGCGTCATGGCGAACCTGCCATTCGCTGCGCAGCGTCTGAACCTCGGTTTGTTGCTGCGCTTCAGTCAATTCGGGATTTTGGCGCAATTGATCGATCGCCTTGTCGATCCCGCCGCCCAACACAATGTCGGTCCCTCGACCAGCCATATTGGTCGCAATCGTGATGGCGCCAGGTCGACCCGCTTCGGCCACGATTTCGGCCTCACGCGCGTGCTGCTTGGCATTCAAAACGTTGTGCGGAAGCTTCGCTTTCACGAGCATCTCGGCCAATAACTCCGAGTTCTCAATGCTGGTAGTGCCCACCAAAACCGGTTGACCGCGCTGATGGCAGTCGCGGATGTCCTCGAGAATGGCGTTGTATTTTTCCTTCGCCGTGCGGAACACCTGATCCTGCCGATCGATCCGCACCATGGGTCGATGGGTTGGAATGACCACGGTCTCCAGGTTATAAATTTCCTGGAATTCGTAAGCTTCGGTGTCCGCGGTCCCGGTCATTCCGCCGAGCTTTCCATACATGCGGAAGTAGTTCTGAAAAGTAATCGAAGCCAGCGTTTGGTTTTCGGGCTGGATTCGACTCCCCTCCTTGGCCTCAACGGCCTGGTGCAAGCCGTCGGACCACCGCCGCCCGCTCATAAGGCGGCCGGTAAATTCGTCAACAATCACGACTTCATCGTTTTGCACGACGTACTGCTGGTCCCGAAAGAACAGCGTATGGGCGCGCAGGGCCGCCATGAGGTGGTGCATGAGCAAAATGTTTGAGGCGTCGTAGAGCGACGCACCGGCCGGCAACAGGCCAATCTCGGACAGAATGCGCTCGGCCTTCTCGTGGCCAGCCTCGGAGATATGGACCTGATGCGCCTTGCGATCAACCCAGTAATCCCCCTCGGGTTCGGGCTCGTCGGTGCGCGGTTCGGTCGCCATTGGCGACAACAACGGGGGCACCGCGTTCATGCGCTGGTAGAGCTCGGTGTGGTCATCGGCCTGACCGCTGATGATGAGCGGCGTGCGCGCTTCGTCGATCAGAATCGAGTCGACCTCGTCAACAATCGCGAAATGCAGACCGCGCTGCACCCGGTCAACCAGGCCGTAGACCATGTTGTCGCGCAGGTAATCGAAGCCAAATTCGTTATTCGTGCCGTAAGTGATGTCGGAGGCATAGGCCTGTTGCTTTTCGCCATGCGGCATTTGCGACAGGTTCACCCCATAGGAAAGTCCGAGGAACCCATAGACGCGACCCATCCACTGCGCATCACGAGCGGCCAGATAGTCGTTGACCGTCACCACATGAACGCCACGCCCGGCCAACGCATTGAGATAAGCGGGCAGGGTCGCCATCAGCGTTTTGCCCTCGCCGGTGCGCATTTCGGCGATCCGGCCCGCGTGCAAGGTCATGCCACCGATCAGCTGAACGTCAAAGTGGCGCATACCGAGCACGCGCCGGGACGCTTCCCGACACGTAGCAAAGGCCTCGGGCAAGAGCGCGTCGAGTGATTCTCCATTCGCAACACGCTGGCGAAAATTCGCCGTGCGCGCAGCGAGCGATTGATCGTCGAGGGGCTGCAACTGCGCTTCAAGCGCATTGATTCGCTCCACGACGCGGCGGGAGTCACGCAGCAACCGGTCGTTGCGGCTGCCAAAGAATCGAGTCAGGAACTTCTGGAGCATCCGAAGAATGTAGCATGTTGGGTCAGGGCGCCATTGTCCCCTCTTTTGACGAATCCCGCCGCACGACACCCTCAATCTCACCTTCAATCGGACGATCGATCACGTTCCAATCCCGCCCACCTGGCACTCAAAACACGCCGCCCTCTGCGCTGCAATGGTTGGGCGAGGACGACGCATTCCGGCGCCTTCAGCATGATGCACGGCGCCTGATGGCGCTGCAGGCCACGCTTGCGCAAGTCACCGGCGGGCTGGACGTTCGCGCGGTCCGTCTCGATGGTACGACGCTGTGCGTCACGGTCACCGGACCCTCGATGGCCGCCCGCTTGCGCCAGATCGAACCGTTGGCGATTGCGACCCTATGTCAACAAGGCTGGGTGATTGAGAAGCTGCGCTCGCGCAGTCGAGTCCCCGGTCCGGTCGCCGATCCGCCGGTCGCCCGGCCGCGGCCACCAGCCGCTGCGGCAGCCGCGTTGCGATCGCTAGCGCAGCGGCTCGAGGCATCGCCCCTAAAGTCTGGGGTTCTGAAGCTCGCTCAGGCCACCAGCCAGTCAAGGGCCCAGGGGGCGGGGTCGGATCGGGACGGCGACTCGAAACAAACCTCAGTCCAGGCCTGAGGTTGCGCCAACAACGCCCGCAACAGTTGGTTGTTCATCGCATGGCCCGACTTGTGGGCGACATACGACGCCAGCAGCGGCCGACCAAGCAGATATAAGTCCCCGATCGCATCAAGGACCTTGTGCTTCACGAACTCGTCTGCATAGCGCAACCCTTCGCTGTTTAGCACGCGCCATTCGTCCATCACGATGGCATTGCCCAGACTGCCCCCCTGCGCCAGGCCGTTCGCCCGCAGTGCCTCGACGTCCTGAACAAATCCGAAGGTGCGGGCCCGGGCAATTTCCTTAAGATACGAGTCGTGCGCGAAATCAAAGGTCACCCGCTGCCCCGTGGCATCAATCGCGGGGTGATTGAAGGCGATCGAAAAATCCAGTCGAAACCCGAAGTAAGGATCGAGCCGGGCCCACTTGTCACCCTCACGGATTTCGATCGTTTCAAGGACCCGAACAAAGCGCTTCGGGGCCGCCTGCTCCACCAATCCAGCCTGCTGGAGCAGGTAGGCAAAGGTCCCAGCTGAGCCGTCCAGAATCGGAATTTCTGGCGCGTCGACATCGACCAGTAAATTGTCCACGCCGAGACCGGCGAGCGCGCTCATCAGGTGCTCGACTGTGGCCACCCTAATATGGTCGAACGCGGGATCTGCCGCGCTGAGCGTCGACGCCATGCGCGTGTCGTTGACCCGCTCGGCAAGCGCTTCGATGACAACAGGTGGGTTGACATCGGTTCGCCGAAACCGGATGCCATGGTTGGGCGGTGCCGGCTGCAACACCAGGCTGACCCGTTCACCCGAGTGCAAACCAACCCCGGCCGCCCGCACGGACGACCGGATCGTGCGCTGGCGCAGACGCCCTGCGGGGGTCACGGAGCGCGAGTCGGGCCCGGTTTTAAGAATTGACCGGATGCTCAATCCAGATGGGTCAACATGGTTCGGGCGTCGGTTTTATCAAACGTGCCCGCAGGATCGATATCGAGCGTGCGCACCACACCGTCTTCGATCAACATCGAAAAGCGCTGGCACCGCATGCCCAGACCGCGCTTGCTCAGATCTTGCTCGAGACCGAGCTTGCGGGTGTAGTCCGCACTGCCATCGGCGATCATGCGCACTTTACCGGCAGCCTTCTGATCGCGACCCCAGGCCCCCATGACAAAGGGGTCATTGACGGACAGACACCAGATCTCATCCACGCCGCGTGCTGCCAGTGCGTCATGCGTGGCAATAAAGTCGGGGACATGCTTCGCAGAGCACGTCGGCGTGAAGGCGCCAGGAACGCCAAAAATGACGATCTTCTTGCCCTTGACCTGCGCCAATACGTCAACTTGGTTCGGGCCGAGTGCGCATCCCTCGGTTTCAACATCGATAAACTCATCCAGCATGCCAGCTGGTAGGTGGTCACCAATCTTAATCACAGGCGAATCTCCAAGAAAAAAGGGGGGCTCCGAGCACCCAGTTTAGCGTGCCAGGCCCCCCAGTCGTCGTGAATCCTTAGTCTGCCTGACGACGCAGGAAGGCTGGGATGTCAAAGCGCTCGACGCCCTTGTCTTCAAGGGCTTGTACCCGCGCAGCAGCGTCGGCGCGCGGATCACGCCAGACGGTCGGTGTGTCGAGCGAATCGTAGCTGCGCCCGCCGCCATAGCCTGGCACACTGCGCCCCACGAGCGGCGAAGCGTCGTAAGTCCCAGTGCGCTGCAGCGGTGGCTGCTGACGGACCAACTCAGGGCCGCTACGGCGCTTGCCGATGCCGGTCGCCACCACGGTGACCCGCAGGCGATCGCCCAAGCCTTCTTCGAACACCGTGCCGTGAATGATCGTGGCGTCTTCGGCACAGAAGTGCTTGATCGTGTTGAGGACTTCATTGGTCTCACGAAGCTTGAGCGAGCGGCTGGCCGTGATGTTGACGATCACGCCACGTGCGCCTTGTAGATCAACCCCTTCAAGCAGCGGGCTGGCCACCGCCTGTTCAGCCGCAAGGCGGGCCCGGTCGATTCCGGAGGCTTCGCCAATGCCCATCATCGCTTTGCCCTGTTCGCCCATGATGGTGCGCACGTCGGCAAAGTCGACGTTGACCAGACCAGGGACGTTGATGATTTCGGCAATCCCCGCCACCGCGTTGTGCAACACGTCGTCCGCCTTGTGAAACGCATCGTCGAGCGACGCGTCGTCGTCCATCACCTCAAAGAGCTTCTCGTTGAGCACCACAATCAGGCTGTCGACATGCGCCGCCAGGGCCTCGATCCCCTCTTCGGCGACGCGCATTTTCTTCGCACCCTCAAAACCGAACGGCTTGGTGACGACTCCTACTGTGAGCGCACCGAGTTCTTTAGCCACCTCAGCCAGGATTGGGCTGGCGCCAGTCCCCGTGCCCTTGCCCATGCCCGCGGTGATAAACACCATGTTGGCACCGGCCAGCGCCGCTTTGAGTTCTTCGCGGCAAGCCTCTGCGGCTTGGCGCCCGGCGATGGCGTTGGCTCCGGCACCGAGGCCTTCACCAAGCTGGATCGAGGTCGGCGCGAGCGAACGGGCGAGCGCCTGTTTGTCGGTGTTAACGGTAATGAATTCAACACCCTGAACACCACTGCTGACCATGTGGTTGACGGCGTTGCCGCCGGCACCGCCGACGCCGACAACCTTAATGATGGCGCCTTCGATCTCGGTTTCGACAATTTCAAAATTCATCGGGGCATTCATGCTACGAACTCCTTGGGGCTGATGGGGGGTAAAAAATAAGGACTGACGGGTGAAAAAATGGGCTGGTGCGATGGGCTGTGGCAATGGGCTGGTGCGATGAGTTGAACGGCTTAAAAGTTGCCGAGGAACCAGTCCTTCATTCGGCGCATGGTGTCTTTGAGTGAACCGGATTGCTCGGCCACTTTCATGCCGCGCTGACGCTGCAGACGGGCTTCTTCAAGCAGGCCAAGCGCGGTGGCGTGACGAGGGTTGCGCACGACATCCGACAGGTGGCCCTGATAGGAGGGCAGACCCAGCCGAACGGGTTTCAGGAAGACGTCTTCACCGAGTTCGACCATGCCGGGCAACATGGCCGTTCCACCCGTGATGACGATTCCACTCGAAAGTAATTCTTCATAACCACTCTCGCGGATGACCTGCTGCACGAACGCATAGAGCTCTTCAACGCGCGGCTCGATGACCGCCGCCAGCGCCTGACGGCTCAGTTTGCGTGGGCCCCGATCGCCGATGCCGGGGACTTCGATCTGCTCGGCCGGATCTGCCAAAACCTGTTTGGCGATCCCGTAACGCAATTTAATTTCCTCGGCATCGGGCGTCGGTGTACGCATCGCCATGGCGATGTCGTTGGTGACCTGATCACCCGCGATCGGTATCACCGCAGTGTGCCGAATCGCGCCGCCGGTGAAGATCGCGATATCGGTTGTCCCGCCACCGATATCAACCAGGGCGACACCCAATTCTTTCTCGTCGGCGGTGAGCACCGACATGCTGGAGGCAAGCGGCTGCAGGATCAGATCCTGGACCTCAAGCCCGCAGCGGCGCACACACTTGATGATGTTCTGGGCGGCACTGACGGCCCCGGTCACGATATGCACGCGCACTTCGAGGCGCACTCCGCTCATCCCAATGGGTTCGCGGATGTCTTCCTGCCCGTCGATGATGAATTCTTGCGGGAGGACATGCAGGATCTGCTGATCGGTCGGAATACTGACCGCCTTGGCGGTTTCAATTACCCGGGCGACGTCGGCGTCGGTGACTTCCTTGTCCTTGATGGCGACCATGCCGCTGGAGTTGAACGACCGGATGTGATTACCGGCAATCCCGGTAAAGACCGACCGAATCTTGCAATCGGCCATCAATTCGGCCTCTTCCGTGTTGACCGCTACCAATGATGTGGTAAGTCCCGTCGGCTTGCATCTCGGCGACGATCGCCACCACCTTGGATGTTCCGATATCGAGGCCGACGATCAGATCCTTGCTGTCCTTGGTCATCGCTGCCTTTGCGCTACTGCTGCTGATAAGTTTTTGGTCGAACCGGCCTTGCTGGACGTGTTCGCGAGCGTGGTCCGCAACGCAAATCCGTTGGGATATCGAAGATCAATCGTGTCGGTCGCCCCGAGTCGTTGGGCGACCTGCGGCCATACCTTGACCATCTGAGCCACGCGCTCGGCGATCGGCTTGCCCTGATCGCGACCCAAGAGCAGCGTGGTCCCATTGCTTAAACGTACGGTCCAGGCCCAGCGGGGCGACAGCACCAGGGCGACTGGGCGCAACTCGAGTGGCGCCAGCCATTCAGTGAGTTCACGCCAGCGTCGGATAACCTCTCCGGTACTCCCAGGGGGCCCCGACAATTCCGGCAGAGCGCCCTCGTCATCGGCCTCGGCCGCATTGGCCGCGAACAACTCACCCAGCGTATTGACCAAGCGCCCGTCGCCCCAGGTCGCGAACGGCCGGTGCTCTTCGAGTTGAACCAGCAACCGGTTGGGCCAGACCCGCCGGACACTGGCGTGACGTACCCAGGGGATCGATTCGAACCGGTTTCGCGCGGCTTCGAGATCGGTGGTGAAAAAAGTACCGCTCAGGGGCTGAACGCCCAAGGTCCTGATCGTGGATTCACTGCTGTGGCGCAGGCTATGACCGGGCGCCGCCTCGACCGCAACCGCGCGCAAGGAGAACCACGAACGATGCGCAAACCAATGTGCAGCCGCAGCGACCAGGGCAAGGACCGCAAGGGCGAACAGGGTGTCCGCCACCCGGTTGAGGAATCGGGGCGCTTGCCAGGGATTCACGGCTGGGCACTCCGGTTCTGACGCAGCGTCAGGGCAGCGCCCGCGGCGAGTC
>RFVZ01000091.1 GCA_009922405.1 Betaproteobacteria bacterium | reverse complement strand
GACTATGCGTTTGAGATGGCCGGCTCAGTGGCCGCGCTCGAGTGCGCGTATCGCATCACCCGCCGAGGCGGAACAACCGTGAGCGCGGGGCTGCCCAACCCGGCGGCGCAATGGCCCCTACAGGCGGTCAGCCTGATCGCCGAAGAGCGCACGATCAAAGGCAGTTACGTGGGGTCTTGTGTGCCGAGCCGGGATATCCCCCGCTTTGTCGCGATGTACCGCGCGGGGCATCTGCCGGTGCACGAATTGTTGTCTGAAACGATCACGCTTGATGAGATCAACCCGGCGCTCGACCGGCTTGCCCAAGGGATCGCCGTGCGCCAGGTGATCCTGCCCCACGGGGCCTGACGCGGCTGATTGCATGGCAAACGATCCTAATTTCGATCGCACCTCGGGTCCAAACGCGGGTCGTCTGTTCGAACGGGAGTTTGACTACGTGATCGTTGGCGCAGGAACCGCTGGTTGCCTGCTCGCGAATCGGTTATCAGCCGACCCCGCTAACCAGGTGTTGCTACTCGAAGCCGGTGGCCGGGATGATTACCACTGGATTCATATCCCGGTCGGGTACCTCTATTGCATCGGCAACCCGCGCACGGACTGGATGTATGAGACCGAGCGCGAGGCGGGCTTGAACGGGCGTTCGATTCGATATCCACGCGGCAAGGTCTGGGGCGGCTGTTCGTCGATCAACGGCATGATTTACATGCGTGGGCAGGCGGCCGACTATGACGGCTGGGCCGCCCGTGGTAACGCCGGATGGAGTTGGAAGGAAGTCCTGCCCGACTTTGTGCGCCATGAGAATTTTTATCGGCTCGATGCAGGTGGCTCCGATCCCCTGCACGGTCATGGTGGGGAATGGCGGGTGGAATCTCAGCGCTTGCACTGGGATATTTTGGATGCCTTCCGGCAGGCGGCCGCTCAGGTTGGAATTGCGGGCCTGGACGACTTTAATCGGGGCGATAACGAAGGGTGCGGTTATTTTGAAGTCAATCAAAAGACCGGTATTCGCTGGAATGCCTCAAAAGCGTTCTTGCGACCTGCCCAGGGGCGGCCAAACTTAACAATTCTGTCCGACGCTGACGTCGATCAAGTGATCCTAGGCGATCAAGAGCGGTTCGTCCCGGCCGGGGGTTCTAACTCGGCTCCGCTTGCTGCACCGCTCGCCGCGCAGGGGGTGTGTTTTCTAAAGGGAGGGGAGCGCTGGCAGGTTCGGGCCCACCGGGAAGTCATCCTGGCCGCGGGTGCCGTTGGTAGCCCGGCGATCCTCCAACGCTCGGGGTTGGGGCCGCAGGCCGTTCTCGACCAGGCGAGCGTCGCTGTGCGCCGGCCAATGGCCGGCGTTGGAGCGAATTTGCAGGATCACCTGCAGTTGCGACTGATCTATCGGCTTCGGGACACGGCCAAGACGCTCAACACTCTGGTGGGGACCCCTTGGGGAAAAGCCTGGATCGGGTTGCAGTACCTGTTTGCCCGGCGTGGGCCGATGACGATGGCACCGAGTCAATTGGGTGCGTTTGCGCGATCCTCGGACGCAGTCGACCGGGCGGACTTGGAGTGGCATGTTCAACCGCTTTCGCTCGATCGGTTCGGTGAACCGCTGCATGATTTTCCAGCATTTACGGCCTCGGTCTGTCACCTGCGCCCCGAAAGCCGAGGCAGTATCTCGATTGCTTCGGCCGACCCGCTGGTGGCCCCACGCATCGCGCCCAATTACCTGTCTACCGAAGGCGATCGCCGGATTGCGGCGCAAGCGATTCGCCGAACGCGAGCGATTGCGAGTGCGCCGGCCCTGTCGTCTTGGGTGATCTCAGAGCACTTACCCGGCGTGCACCGAGTTTCCGATGAGGACCTGGCCTTGGCGGCTAGTGAGATCGGCACCACGATCTTTCATCCCGTTGGGACTTGCGCGATGGGGGTCTCGACGGATCCGATGGCGGTTGTCGATGCGCGATTGCGCGTCTACGGTGTTGCCGGCTTGCGAATTGCGGATGCTTCCGTGATGCCATCGATCCCCTCGGGCAACACCAACGCGCCCACCTTGATGATTGCTGAAAAAGCGGCCGCGATGGTGCTTGAGGATTCGCGCATCGGATCAGTCAACTGATACCGCCACCGGATTTGAATACTGGAGCCTCCTCGGGCAAACCTGATTCGCGGTGTTTCACGTGAAACAACTTGGTCGCAATTCCGCCTATACTCGCCATCCGTTTCCGAGCGCCGCGCCCACCCTTCGGGGATTGCATGAATCATCCTGAATCCTTTGATGTCATCGTCGTTGGCGGCGGTCACGCGGGCACTGAAGCCGCGCTCGCCGCGGCCCGATCCGGCAGCCGCACGCTGTTGTTGACCCACAATATCGAGACGCTCGGCCAGATGTCGTGCAATCCCTCGATTGGCGGCATTGGTAAGGGGCATTTGGTCAAAGAAATCGATGCGCTCGGCGGTGCCATGGCGGCAGCCACCGACGAGGCGGGCATTCAGTTT
Organism: Betaproteobacteria bacterium; assembly: GCA_009922405.1. Lineage (GTDB taxonomy): Bacteria > Pseudomonadota > Gammaproteobacteria > Burkholderiales > Burkholderiaceae_E > RFPW01. Next base: position 7,026 of record RFVZ01000091.1, on the reverse strand, counting down.
CGGATTTTGAATTCGAGCAAAGGCCCCGCGGTGCGGGCCACGCGGGCTCAGGCTGACCGCGTCCTTTATCGCGCGGCGATTCGGCGTCGCCTCGAGAATCAACCGAACTTGTGGCTTTTTCAGCAAGCGGTCGACGACCTCCTGATCGAGGGTGACCGAGTAGCTGGGGCCCGAACCCAGATTGGTCTCGATATCCGCGCACCCGCCGTGGTGTTGACCGCCGGTACCTTTTTGAACGGCAAAGTCCATGTCGGCCTTGACCACTACACGGCAGGGCGAGCCGGTGATCCGGCTGCGGTTTCGCTGGCGCAGCGATTGAAGGAATTGGCGTTGCCGCAGGGTCGTTTAAAGACCGGGACGCCGCCACGGCTTGATGCGCGGTCGATCGACTTCAGCCGGTTGGCCGAGCAGGCTGGCGATTGCGATCCGGTGCCGGTTTTTTCATTCTTGGGGGCAGCGGCCCAGCATCCACGTCAGGTTTCGTGTTGGGTGACGTATACCAACGCCGCCACGCACGCCTTGATTCGTTCAGGTCTGGATCGATCACCAATGTACACCGGCGTGATCGAGGGGGTTGGCCCGCGGTATTGTCCGTCGATCGAGGACAAGATCCATCGCTTTGCGGATCGTGACGCGCATCAGATTTATCTGGAGCCGGAGGGCCTGGAGACACACGAGATTTATCCGAACGGGATTTCAACCAGCCTGCCATTCGATGTTCAAGTTGCTCTGGTGCGATCGATGGTCGGGTTGGAGAATGCGCATATCCTGCGCCCCGGTTATGCGATCGAATACGACTATTACGATCCGCGCGCATTACGCAACACGCTTGAGAGTCAGGTCATTGGCGGCTTGTATTTTGCCGGGCAAATCAACGGCACAACCGGCTATGAGGAAGCGGCTGCGCAAGGCCTCTTAGCAGGCATCAATGCTTCACTGCAAGTCCGCGGTCAGCCGCCCTGGTCGCCCCAGCGCCATGAGGCCTACCTCGGCGTGATGGTTGACGATCTCATTACCCGAGGCGTCTCTGAGCCCTATCGAATGTTCACCAGTCGGGCCGAATACCGGTTGAGCTTGCGTGAAGACAATGCCGACCTGCGCCTGACCGAGACTGGACGTCGTCTCGGCCTGATTGACGATCAGCGATGGGATCAATTTAGTCGCAAGCGGGACGCGATCGATGCGGAGCTGGCACGGATCCGCGGCATTCGGGTCGACCCGCGCATTTGTGACTCAGCCGCGATTGAGCGGGCGGTAGGACAGGCGCTCGAGCGCGACGCTTCAGTGGCCGAATTGTTGCGTCGCCCGGAGGTTCGGTATGAGGCCCTGATGCAGTTGCCGGGTCTCGGTCCGGGGGTCGCAGACCGAACGGTGATCGAGCAGGTCGAAATCCACTCCAAATATGCCGGTTACATCACGCGCCAGCAGGCCGAAGTCGAGCGTCAGGCTCACAATGAAGGGCTTGAAATCCCAGCGGACCTCGTCTATTCGCAGGTCCGTGGATTATCGAGGGAAGTGTGCCAACGCCTTGAGCGTCAGCGTCCGGCAACGCTTGGGCAAGCCGGGCGGATGTCAGGGGTGACACCGGCCGCACTGTCCTTGTTACTTATTCATCTCAAGCGGATGGGTTCCTTGCGTCGAGTCGCAGCCTGATGGGCTCGCATCGGGAGAGCGTGGCTGCGCCCCCGCAGAATTCGACGCATTCGCTGGACTTGGCATCGTTATTGGCGGAGGGCTTGGAGCGGCTCGGTCTGGTGGTCGATGGCTCGGTTCAGGCAGCGCTTCTCGAGTATCTTTCCTTGCTCTCAAAATGGAATCAGGTCTATAACCTGACCGCAATCCGAGACCCTCAGAGCATGCTCGTGCAACATCTGCTCGATAGCTTGGCAGTGGTTCCCTCCCTGAAGCGACACTGGGAGCAATACTGGGGGCAACACCGGACTGCCCTGACGACCCTGCCCCCCGAACTCGCCGATATTGGGTCAGGCGGGGGTTTGCCGGCGATCCCGATCGCGCTCGTGTGGCCGCAGGTTCGTTATACGCTGGTTGAATCGGTGTCGAAAAAGGCGGCTTTTTTGCGTCAGGCGTCGGCCAGTCTCAACCTGACCGACCGGGTGCGGGTGATGTGTCAGAGGGTTCAATCGGTGCAGAGCCCAGTGCCCTTCGATTTGATCACCTGTCGCGCCTATGCCACGCTCGACGATTTTGCCCATGACGTGGGTGCCATCGCGGGTGAACAAACCCGATTGGTGGCGCTGAAGGGGCTCCGCCCAGATTCGGAGATTGAAGGCGTCTCGCCGCCGTGGGTTGTCGAAGAGGTCGAGGAAATGGTCGTGCCTTTCTTGAATGCACAGCGCCATCTGGTCTGGCTTCGCCGCGAATGAGCACGACCATCCAAATATGAGTACCGCCATCCAAGCCGTTCAACCCCGAACCTTTGTGGTCGCCAACCAGAAAGGCGGGGTCGGGAAGACCACGACCGCGGTCAATCTGGCAGCGGCGCTTGGCCTGGGCGGCCAGCGGATCTTGCTGATTGATCTCGACCCGCAAGGCAATGCCACCATGGGGAGTGGTGTGGATAAGCGCGTGTTGGACCGATCGGTCTATCAAGTCCTGCTCGGATTGGCCTCGATTGCGGAAGTCCGGCAACGCTGTCCAAGCGCGCCCTACGATGTCCTGCCCGCAAACCGTGAACTGGCCGGTGCGGAGGTTGAATTGGTCGGTCTTGAGAACCGGGAGTACCGGTTGCGCGATGCATTGACCGCGGTGGGATGCGACTACGACATCGTTCTGATTGATTGCCCCCCCTCCCTCTCGATGCTGACGCTCAACGGCCTATGTAGCGCGCAGGGCGCGCTGATTCCGATGCAGTGCGAATACTTTGCTCTCGAAGGACTTTCGGATCTGGTGAATTCCATCCGCAAGGTTCAGGTAAATTTCAATCCGGATTTGCAGTGGATCGGGCTGCTGCGAGTAATGTTTGATTCTAGAACGACCCTGCAGCAGCAGGTGGCGCAACAGTTAGAAACCCATTTCGGTGACAAGGTATTTCGCACCGTGATTCCGCGCAATGTTCGCCTAGCGGAAGCGCCCAGTTATGGCGAGCCCGGGGTGAGTTTTGATCCGGCCTCGCGGGGCGCAAAGGCGTATCGGGAGTTCGCCACCGAACTTCTCGAGCGCCTGAAAGCCTTGCGGCCCTCTTCTGATTCGAAACTTTGAGCTCGAATGAACGCTAAGAAAAACAAAGGCTTAGGCAGAGGCCTCGACGCATTGCTCGGCGCCGACCCAACACCACAAACCGCGCCAGAGGCATTCGCAAGCCCTAGCCTACCGGTCCTTGCCCTTTACCCGGGACGCTATCAACCCCGATCTCGAATGGATGAAGGCGCCTTGCACGAATTGGCGGCCTCGATCAGCGTCCACGGACTGATCCAGCCAATCTTGGTTCGACCCGATGGCAACGGGCGGTTCGAAATTATTGCGGGGGAGCGTCGTTGGCGCGCAGCCCAACTGGCGGGTTTGGATCAAGTTCCGGTGATTCAGCGCGAAGTTGCCGATGAGCAGGCCCTCTCAATCGCGCTGATTGAGAATATTCAGCGCGAGGATTTAAATCCGCTCGAGGAAGCTCAGGCGATCCAGCGTTTGATTGACGAATTTCACTTTACGCATGAGCGGTGTGCAGAGGCGATTGGTCGTTCGCGCAGTGCGACCTCGAACTTGTTACGGTTACTGAACTTGGCAGAGTCGGTCCAGGCCCTGTTGTTGGCCGGCGATCTCGATATGGGGCATGCGAGGGCATTGCTCGCGGTCGAGCCAGCGGTCCAGATCCTTTTTGCAAATCGGATTGTCGCGGAGCGCCTGACCGTGCGCGAAACGGAAAAGCTGATCGCGAACTGGCAACGCGATCGCGAGACGGCCCAGAGTCCAGTCAGGCGCCGCGCGGTGGCTCCGGATCAGGACCTCGAGCGATTCTCTCAGCAGTTATCGGATGCCTTGGCAACCCGCGTAGAGATCGCGGCGACTGCTCGGGGGCGTGGTCGGCTCGTGATGTACTTCAACGATGCAGAAGGATTTGAGGCCCTTCTGGGTCGTTTGAAGTTGGATTCGTTGTTGGAGCGATAGGAGCCCCCGTTCGTGGGTTAGATTCCGGCGGGGTGCAGTAAAAAGTCATGTCGATCTACGGACTCAACTGAGATCTCTTTGAGCGATCCACCCTGCAGCAGACGCAAGGCGACGCGGGTTCCGGCTGGGCCGGATTTCCAGATTCGGCGATAAAAGTCGGCCTGATCCTTGATCTGTTCTGAATCGCTGCCCACGCCGACGACGATGTCGCCTACTTCGACGCCCGCCAGTTCAGCGGGGCCTCCGCCCGCCACCCTGACGACGGTCAGGCTTCCGCGGATGCTCTCGGTGGTGAGCCCAAGCCACGGCTGAGCGGGTTTTGAGGAGCGCCCGCGCGTTTTTAAGTCTGCCAGGATGGGTTTCAAGAGATTGACTGGCACAAACAGGTTTCCGGGAACCCCCGATTTGCTGCCGGTCGCGTCCTCAACAATCAGGGAGCCAATCCCGATTAAGTCGCCCTCGGCAGAAATGAGGGCAGAGCCGCTCCAGTTGTTGACGGGTGGAAAGGTATAGATCGGCTGCTCGACCAGGTATTCCCAGCTCCCGGCGAAGGGCTTTCGGGAGACGACGATCAGGGGGGTTGCCTCAGTCTCGCCTTGTCCGATTGTCAAGACGGAATGCGATTCGTGAATTTGATCCGAGTCCCCCAGCGGTAAGGGATTTCCGTCTAGGGGCAATAGCGCGCGCAGGACGCCCAGTCCCGTGGCGTGGTCATAACCCACCACCGTTGCCGGCACACTACGACCGGAAGCCGTCAGGATCCGCACGCTCTCGGCTTCCATGATCAGGTAGCCAATCGTGACAATCGTTTGAGGATCGATCAGCACGCCAGAGCCCTCGCGTGTGCGACCCAGCGTCGCAACCGATCGGCCACCCTGTAGGATCGTCGCCTCGATTTTGACCACCGATTGAGCATAGCGGGCGAGCACCAGGGGGGCCTGTGTTGGGCTTGGGGCCAACACAGCCGTGGACCGTGCGCCCGGGCTCCAAAGCAGAAGCGCCGATAGCGTCGCCGTTGCGATCGACATCGAAGCCAATACGGACAGGGAAAAACGGCGCTCACGAAGGCCCCGGAGTGCCTTAACGGAGCGCGATTGGAGGGCCTGCGCGGCGCTGAGAATCAGATGAATCACGGATGGGTCCCCTACTTTTGGCGGGCTGGGCGAAGGGTTTCGTCAGCGCCTGATGAGGCAGCAGATGGCGGTCGAAGGCGGTCAATGGCGGTCAATGGCGGTCGATGGCAGCAGTGGCAGCAGCAGTGGTGTCAATGGGCAGTGAAGAGAATCAAGCGACGTCCATGTGTTCGATTGGACACGGGTCCAAAACGGGCTGCAAGCGCTCGATCGAGATCAGCGAGCGGCGTACCTGACCTTTCTCTTGCGCCGTCTCACCATCCTGCACCTCGCGGAGCTTGGTCGAGGATGAGCGGCCAAACCCGTCACGTTGACGGCGCCCGAGCAAAACCCTATCATTCGGCCTCTTTTGACCGCTGGGGGCTTGTGCGCGATCGACTTCCTTTCGTCGCCGTCAGCCTCCAGATGGCCGCTGTTTTGGTTTGTGCACTCGGTGCGTGGATCTTTTCGGGGGCGCCAGAAGCACTCTTCGTCGTGTACGGGGGCGCTTCGGCAGTCATTCCAAACGGCCTGTTCGCGCTGCGACTGGCGTTGCACCGAGGTCGACCGCCGGAAACGTACCCGGTCGTGTTCTTCGTCGGTGAAGCGCTCAAGGTGCTGTCATCCGTGGCTCTTTTGGGGCTCGCGGTGCAGGGGCAGGACGATGTGCAATGGCTTGCGCTCTTGGTTGGATGGATCGTGGCTTTGAAGGCGCCCCTGCTGTTGTTGCCCTGGTGGCATTGGCAGTCAAGGCGCAGTTCGGCGAGATCCGAGATGCTGGTTTCTAAATCGAAGACTTTTAGTTGAACGTTGAATTAATGGCTGCCGAGACTCACGCCCCGACCGCTTCGGAATACATCGTTCACCACCTGACGCATTTCAATACGTCGGGCGAACCGCAAAAAGACATTATTGATTTTTCGCTGATTAACTGGGACACGGTGTTCTGGTCATCGGCGATGGCTGTCTTGGCCGCCTTTCTGCTTTATCGCGCTGCCCGCCTGGTTCATGCCGGCGTCCCGAACCGATTTGTCGGTGCGATCGAGTCGGTGGTCGAGTATGTTCACGAGCAGACTCGGTCGATCGTGCGGGGCGACATTACCTACATCGCGCCACTGGCACTGACGGTGTTTATTTGGATTGGGTTCATGAACGCACTCGACTTTATCCCGGTCGATTTGCCAGATTTCTTGCTGCGCGCTACGGGTCTCGACCACACCATTCATTACCACCGCATCGTTCCGACCGCGGATTTGAACGGGACGTTGGCGATGTCGCTGGTGATTTTGATCGCCTCGATTTATTACGGCATCAAGGTCAAGCATTTTGGCGGCTGGATTCATGAGCTTTTTAGCGCCCCGTTTGGCGCCCATCCCCTGCTCGCCCCATTCAATTTGCTGTTAAACCTTATCGAATACGCTGCGAAGACGATTTCGATGGCGATGCGACTCTTTGGGAATATGTTTGCTGGGGAATTGGTTTTTTTGCTGATCGCCCTGCTGGGCGCCACAGCGACCACTTGGGGCACGGGGCTGCACTTTCTGACCGGTTTGGGCTGGGCCATATTTCATATTTTGATCGTTGTGTTGCAGGCCTTTATCTTTATGATGCTGACCTTGGTGTACATCGGTCAGGCGCACGAAGGACACTAATTCAGGGTTTGCAGCCGCGTCCGTTTACGTTCTTTGTCGTCCCGCTCACGTCCTCTGTCTCTCGCTTTTTTCCCTTGTTTGCTTTTTTCTTCGGTTTACGAAGGTTTCTCCAGGAGTAGTCAAAAATGACGAACGTTGCT
>RFVZ01000010.1 GCA_009922405.1 Betaproteobacteria bacterium | reverse complement strand
TCAAATTCCCTATGGCAAGACCCGAACGTATGCCGAACAAGCCGCCATGATGGGCAAACCGCGCGCGACCCGGGCGGTCGGTGCAGCCAATAGTAGAAATCCAATCTCCATCATTGTCCCCTGCCATCGGGTGATTGGCAGCGACGGATCATTGACCGGCTACGCCGGGGGGGTCGAGGCTAAGCGAACCTTGCTGGCGCTTGAAGCGGCAGCGGGCCCCAATCCCAGTCAAGTTGTCATCTAGACTCCGTATGCTCCGCTTACGAATTGGGTTTATACCCGTTTCGTGAACGCTCTTGGATCTTCCAAATTGCTCTAATCAAAACATTGAGATCATTATGACAACCGTACACGAACACGAAATTCATCACGACGCAGCCGAACATCACCGTGCCGCTGCTCACCACTTTGAAGCCGCTGCAAAGCACCAGCTCCTGGCTGCTGAAGCTGACGACAAGGACGACGTGGTAACGACCGCTCACCACGCTTACCTGGCCTATGGCCATCAGCTGCAAGCCGTTCATCACGCTGAACAGGCTGCGATTGAAGACGAAACCGTCGACCACGACGACGTCGACAACCACTAAGCAGGCAGCGGCATCGCGTCCAATACGCCGAGGGCCCTTAGGATTCGGCGGGTCGTGATGCCACTCGTGATTGAGTCCCCAGCGGGGGACTTTTTAGGTGGAATTTGCGCCCGGTTCACGCGGGTCGACCGCGTATCGCGCGACGACCTGCACCGCGGAATCTCCGGCATTCACATCATCGAGCGCCATGACCCGGGCCTCGAGTGCTCGCTCGGTCAGGGTAAAACTCATATACCCGCGTTGGTCACTGCGGGCGTATTTGAGGTGAGGATTGAAGACGCTGGCCTTCTGTAGCGTCGCGTTGTTCAAGCCAAAACTTGAAATCGATGTGGCACAGAACTCCGTCGCAACGATTGCGCTACGGAGATCATCAAAACTGGCTTTGATGTCTGCGACGTAATGCGCATGGACGTCGCCACCCAAGACAACCACCCCAGCGACTTTTCTCTGAACGATTCCGTCGAGTAAGCGTGCACGGGCAGCAGGGTAACCATCCCAGCCGTCAGTCCAGTAGCTGCCTTGATCAACTGCCGATGGATCGGTCCAGGCCTGGCGAGCCATCAACGTCTGCTGGGCCACGAGGTTCCAGGGACGATTCAAGTCCCAGCCCTCGGCCAGCCATTTTTCCTGATCCCTCCCGAGAAGACTGCGGCCATCGTCATCAATCGTTGGACACGCAGCACGCTTGACCACCGCACTACCGCCTTTGCCGGGACGCGGGCAGACCTGAACATCGCGATACTGCCGGTCATCCAAAAAATGAAGACGCGCGAGACGGCCCCACTCGCGACGTCGATACAGCGTTAATGCGCCACCCGTGCGCTCGAAACCTGGCCGCATCGTGTTGGGCAGTGGCATGTTCTCCCAATAGGCTTGGTAGGCGGCGGCCCGTTGACTTGCAAAATCCGGCTGCAGACGCTCGCCCTGCAGATTCGCATAATCATTATCAACCTCATGATCATCCCAAATCACCATCCAGGGTGCACAGGCATGGGCCGACTGCAGTGCAGGGTCGCTTTTGTACTGAGCGTAACGCGCCCGATACTGGGCGAGGGTCGAAACAAGGCCGCCTTCATGAGCGCGAATGCGACCGGCTACGGCACCGTACTCGTAAATATAGTCCCCGAGAAACAGAACGAGATCTGGGGATTCACGGCTGATATGATGCCAAGCAGCATAATGACCGTGATCCCATCGCTGACAGCTGGCGGTCACAAAATGAAGCGGCTCGAGCGCTGAGATGATCGGCGCAGTCCTCGTCCGACCGACCCTACTTTGCTGACCGAGGGCGCTAAACCGATACCAATAAGGCCGCGACGCCTCAAGGCCGGTGACATCGATGTGAACACTATGGTCCCAGGCGCTGATGGCGAAGTGTTCCCCGCGCTGAATGATCTCGCGAAAGCCTTGGTCAGCGGCCACCTCCCATTGGACGGCAACCTCCGGAGGGAGGGCCTGTGCCGCCTCATCTGCAAGGAGACGGCACCACAAGGTAAAGCCGGATGGGTGGGGCTCGCCGCTCGCAACACCCAAACGAAACACGTCTATCCGGATGGCCTGGTTTGACTGAATGAGGCTGAGAACGCCAGACCCGGCTATTGTCGGCGTTGCAACGATCGGGACCCCCGCTCCGAGCGCGTGGAGCAGGCGGCGGCGCGGCAGGTCGACGGTCGAACTCATCGGACAACACTTGCGGAATCAAAGTCACAAGTTTATTCAAAGGGCTTGAGCGGGGGAAGCCCTCTGCGGTTGCAGGTTAGGGTTCGACACTGGTGCCGCCGCGCCGCAGGTTGTCCCGACCAGGCAACTCTTGATCTGCGCGATGAACCCCGTAAAAGAAGTGTCGGTGACAACCCCCCTCAACGCAGTCACAATTGCGATCGAGACGACGGCGATGATTAAAGCGTATTCAACGACCTGCGCGCCGGTCTCGTTCCGAACGAAACCAACCAAACCGCGGCGGAATGTTGCACAGAGCGATCGCATGGGAACCCCACTGATTTCGGGCCAAACCCACGATGCTGATTCAGCGCGGGCGACCATCTTTCAGCCTAAGTTGCTACCGGCCCAGCCGCATCGGAGCCATGTCCCGAAGGACCGGGGCAGTTTGTCCCGCAACGGTTGTCCGAATCGGGTCAGGCGATCTTGACCAAGTGGCGCTGCGTGACCGAACCCGTCACCGCGTACTGTGTGCCTTCGTAAAATTCAGCATGCCAGCGCAAACTTTTACTCCGCTGATACTCGCGCACGCAATGGCCGCAGGGTTGGCCTTGGCCCTGGGAGCCGTTATTTTGTCGCGGCGAAAAGGCGACTTACGGCACCGCTGGATGGGGCGTGCGTGGTTCGCTCTCATGACCTTTGTCGCCGCCGGATCGTTCGGGATCAGGGTGTCTGGCCACTTCTCCTGGATCCACGGATTGTCCACGTTCACCCTCGTGATGCTGGCACTTGGACTCTATATGGCGAGAACAGGACGGATTGAGAGACACAAACGCATCGTTCAGGGCTTGTACTTCGGCGCATTGATCATTGCCGGACTGTTTACGCTACTACCCAATCGCCTTCTTGGGCATTGGCTCTGGACGCACCTCCTCGCTTGACTCAATTGGAAAGAACGAGATTCTCCGCACCGTCTCGTTCTAGAATGCCGAAGCGACGCGACGAAGCGAAGTTACCAAACAACCGACGATTGAAAACTCACGGAGATCTCCTGTGCACCTCATGAAACACATTGGAGCGAGTGCGCTCCTGTCGACCGCGCTCTTCATGCTGCAGTCGGGTTTTAGCGTCGCGCAAGCGCAAGCCGGCGCTGCTCCGGCGGCTGCTCAACCCACGGCACCGCTGTCTGCGAAGGCCGAAATTCTATGGCTTGGCCAGGCTGGCTTCCGGATCAAGACCCCGGGTGGCAAAACGCTCGTGATCGACCCGTGGTTAACCGGCGGTCCCAAGACGCCAGCGCCCTTCAAGACCGATATCGGGGCCCTCGGGAAAGTTGATCTTCTGCTGGTGACCCACGCGCATGGTGATCACATTGGTGATGCCCCAGCGCTCGCGAAACTGAATAAAGCCATCCTGTATGGCCCGGCAGATATGGTGACTCCGCTCATCACACTGGGCATTCTCCCCAGTGAACTCGGCCACCGGTTCAACAAGTCCGGTCATGTCAAACCCTTTCCAGGTATCAAGGTGACGGCCGTCAAGGCCGAACATTCGTCGTTACTCGTGTGGACCAACCCCGCCACCGGAAAACCCGAGTCGCATCCCGCAGGTGAACCCGTTGGTTACATCATTGAGTTAGAGAATGGCTTCAAAATCTGGCATATGGGCGACACCGGCCTGTTTGCAGACATGCAGTTCATCAGCGAACACTACAAACCTGATCTGGTGATGATGCCCATCGGCGGGAATTTCACGATGGATCCGGAGGATGCTGCGTATGCCGCCCGCAATTGGGTCAAGCCCAAAATGCTGATCCCGATGCACTACAACTCAAATCCTCTGGCGAAAGGGACCTTGGCCGAGTTTCAGGAGGCGATGAAGGGAAGCACGATCCGGGTTATGCCCATGACCGAAGGGCAAACGATCGAACTCAACTGATCGCGTTAAGAATCGGCAGAAAGGGCCTGAGCATGTCGAATCGCTGCTCGGCCCAATGCAGGCCCGTATGCGCCACGAGCATCGAAGTAAGCAGGATCAGCCCCTGGGGGCGATCGGCTCGAAAGAGTCCATAAAGAACTGCAGCCATGGCTCCGAGCGCAACGAGCTGACCGACCTCCACCCCCAAATTAAAGGCGAAGAGCGCTGTTAGCAAATGAGAGCCTGAAAATTGAAGCGCATCGCTGAGAGAAAATGCGAAGCCAAAACCATGGATCAGGCCAAAAAAGAAAACAAGTGCCATCCGCCATCGATCGGGCAAATTCGACTAAAGGGCCGAACCATAAGCGATCGGGGAATAGGCCCAATGCCGTTGCAATTAAGGTGATCGAGTGGGCCACGGTGAAGCAACTGGCCAACCAAAACAAATCCCTCCACCTGGATCGACCGAGTGCCAGGCAAAATAAGAAAAGCAAATGGTCCCAACCACCCAGGATGTGGCCAAACCCGGAGATGCTGAATCGTTTAACGGCACTGAACCAGGAGGGCTCCAGTTCAATGGCGCCTGCATCGCCATGAATTTCAAAAGCCCTCTCGGGGTGATTGGGGGCCTGAAAGTGCAAAGTCGTCACGACTTTTAGTCCCAATCGATCGAAGCGGGGATGCACGACAAACCGGGAATCTGCCGCCTCAATTTTATAGTCGTACGCAACATCAAGATATTGCTGTTTCCAGTAAAGATCCTGCGTCAATGGGATTCTGGAACCCTCAAGATGCGACAACGCCCGAGCGTACGACGCGAATGATTGATCGCTTGAGTAGCTCACCCGGATTTGAAATGCCTTGTTGGGTTCGCGTCGCGCTCCGTTTTCAAAGACAGCAAAATTATCGAGCAGTGCCAAAGCTGCGGCATTTTCCAATGCGGGTTCAATCGCCTCAAGCCGCAAATAGCCCGGCCCCGTCAACGGAAGATCCGCCTCAGCGAGCGCGCTCATTGGAATCCTGGCCAAAACGACCAGTCGATCCCCCTCGGCCTTAAAAAACATCTGAATACGCAGGTCGTACGGGATTTCATGCGCCTGAATGAGGGGCTGGAGGCCCAACAGGAGCATCAACCCAAGCCAGATGGAAAAAAAGCCTCTGGCCAATGCGTCCAGAAATCGCCTGTCACCAAGGTACTGAAGACCACCATTGATACCTTTTTTTGCATTCATTGATTGATTTTGAGGAAATTTCTCAACCTTGATGATGGGGGCAGTCTGCGCTAGGATCCAGAGCAATAACAAAAGGAGACGTCCATGAAATGGCTTTCGATCAAAAGTGTTGGGGCCACAATCGCACTCGGTCTTGGCGTAATGACGCTGCTTGGCCAGCAGGCCTCTGTGAACGAAGTTCAGGCCCAAGGCCAGACCGTTCAGGCGCCCATTTTTGAGGTCGACCCACTCTGGCCAAAACCTCTGCCAAATCACTGGCTACTGGGGATGACGATTGGAATCTGGGTCGATGATCAGGACCACGTCTGGATTGTTCATCGGGGCGCGTCAACTCTCCACCCCAATGAATTGGCGCTCGATCTGAAAAACGGAGAATGTTGTACCTCTGCCCCACCGGTGCTGGAATTTGACCCGGCGGGCAAACTGGTTCGCGCCTGGGGTGGCCCCAATGCAGGTTATCAGTGGCCTGATTCAAATCACGGCATCCACGTCGATTACAAAGGCAACGTCTGGATTGGTGGAAACGGCGAAAAAGACGCGCAGATTCTTAAATTTACCAAGGACGGTAAGTTTTTGATGCAGATCGGAAAATCGGGCGGAAATGCCGGGAGTAACGACCTGGAGAACTTTGGTCGGGTCGCCAAAATCTGGGTCGACCCAAAAACCAACGAAGCCTATGTGGCCGATGGCTATAAAAATAAGCGGATCGCGGTTTTGGACGCCGACACTGGCAAAATGAAGCGTTACTGGGGCGCCTATGGCAACCGCCCAGACGATTCAGATCTCGGTAAATACGATCCGAACGCCCCCCTGCCGAAACAGTTCCGCAACCCCGTGCACTGCGTTGAACGTAGCGTCGATGATCTGATTTACGTCTGCGATCGGCAGGCCAATCGGATTCAAGTCTTCAAACCGGATGGCACCTTCGTTCGCGAGGCGCAGTTTGCGCGCCAGACACTCGCGTCGGGCTCGGCTTGGGATCTCGCATTTTCCCGCGACCCTCAGCAGAAGTTCATCTTCCTGGCGGACGGAACCAACGAAAAAGTCCGCGTGATCGTCCGCGAAACACTCCAAGAAATCACGAACTTTGGGGATGGCGGCAGACAACCCGGGCAATTCTATGGGGTCCATAGCATCGCGACGGACTCCAAAGGAAACATTTACACAACAGAGACCTACGAAGGAAAACGACTACAAAAATTCGTTTTCAAGGGCATCGGCAACATTCCGGTCGGCGATCAGGGAACGGTCTGGCCGCGCGCTCGGTGACCAGTCCGCTCTGGTTGTAGTACCGCTAGGCGGGGCGCGTCGAGCAGGGGCGCGCCTTAAGCGGGCGCGTCCCGCAGGAACGGCTTCAGGTCAGGTAAAAATGAAGGCTGCCGAGCTTTTCAATCCGGGTTTCAAGTTTGTCACCCGGCTTCAGCCAAACCTGACGGTCAGCTGGGTAGCCTGAGATTACCCCCTCAGGCGTGCCGGTGAAGATAATGTCGCCGGGCTCCAGCGTAAAGATTTTCGAGGTGTAACTGATGATTTGTGCGCAATTGAACACCATATCTTCAGTATTTGACGACTGACGAACCTCGCCATTGACTAACTGCTCAATTTTGAGTTTGTTGGGATCCCCGACCAGATCTGCTGTCACGATATGCGGGCCAATGGGGGCAAAGCCGTCATTGGTCTTCCCGATCATCCATTGGCTGCTGCGCATTTGCAGGTCACGAGCCGTAAAATCCTGGCCGGTCGCATAACCGAACACGTAGGACAGCGCATCAGCCTCTGATACGTCATTGGCGCGCTTGCCCATCACGATCACCAGTTCCGCCTCGTAGTCAAACTTCTCCGCTTTGACCGCTGACACCTTGACCGGCGCATTATGCGAATTGAGCGTGTTATTGAATTTGTTGAAGAGAATCGGCAACTTCGGAATTGGATTATTCGTCTCCCGAGCATGCTTTGCGTAATTCAAACCGACGCAGACGATTTTCTCAGGGTTAGTCACAGCAGGGGCATATTCGACGCTCGACTCGTCGAGAAACAAATCCGCCTTTCCCTGTGCGATTGCCTTTTCGACCAAGGCCATCAACCCCTGGTTTCCTTGCTGGATCAAATCGTCGGTCGTCCTCGGAGCCACAGTCTTAAATGCCTTGGCAGCACGATCGACTTGGAGAACACCGCGATTCGTGCGGACACCGAGGCGGGTTACGCCGTCGCGGCGATAGTTCAAAACCGTCAATCGACGGGCCATCTCGGGCGTTGCCAGGCGCTGGGCAGCAGCACCAGGCCCCGCCGCCGCCTGCGCCGTCCCGGCAAGCATTGGCGCCGACAACGCAGCACCGCCAACAATTGCGGAAGTCTTGAAAAAATTGCGCCGATCGCTTGTCATGATGGTCTTCTCACTTCTTGTAGTCTGATACTTAAACTGCCTGAATTTTACAAACCGCCTTAAAGACGTCATTACCCACCGTGCGGGGTAAAACGGCGCTCCAAGGCGCTGCGCATTCCGTACGCTCCCGATTGTCTCCGATTTTCTGCTCGCAGTCGGGAGATGGTTCTGCTGGCAAAATCTCGCCGGAGCCCATTTGTTCCGCAAAGAATTGCTCGTCAAGTGTCCGGGCGAGCCCCCGGTCACATTGATATTCACGCGTGGTGACATACGAGCGTCGAGGGTCCTCAGAAGCCCCGAGATGGTCGAACAAGAGTCGAACCCGAACGACCGAGGCCTCCCGTCTAAACGCGCCCAAATCCGCATAAATCACGACTGAGCGATCGTGATTGGTCGAAATCGGAACCCAGGGAATTGCCGGCGCAGCGGCGAAAGCACTCAAGCAAAATCCGCTTAGGGTAAAAAAACGCTTCATCGGAAAGCACCCAGGAACTGGGCGCCCTAAGCTAAGGCTTCAACTGTCCCCGGATCTCGCCGCCCCTAAATGCTGCGCTGTGGACGTTGACGTAGAGGCTCCCGTCCTTAAAGCTCTGAAATTGAGCATCGTTTAACTTCGCTCCGGCCGGAATCGACCAGACACCCTCTGCCGTCTTGACCATTGGAACAATTACCGGACCATTTTGTCCGGTAGCGGCCAGGTGAATATGCGCCATCGTCCCGTCAACGCCAACCGTCGTTACGCTGCCAGTCACCGACTGATCGGGTCCGACTGTGATTGATCCGGTGCCGCTCGCAGACGTGGCAACAGGCGGAACTTCTTGCGCACCGTTCAGCGAAAGTTGAACGGTTTGAGCGCTCGCCGAAGCAGCAGCTGTTAGGGCGATTGCGACGAGCGCCGATGCAACATGTGCTCTGAATTGAGATGTACCGATGGTCATGACAAGATTCCGGTTGATGATCAGGTTTGAAATCGATGCGTTACCGATGATGGTACAGCCGATTGCCATCTATTTCATGGCCGCACACCTGGAGTCTCCAACAGCATTCCGCGGGCGCGTTCCATCAGGTAGAGCTCGAGCTGAATCAATTCGGTACTGCCCAATGCAAAGGGTTCAGCGCGTACGCCAGTCATGCAATTTCGAAGACGTCGCTGGAGTGAGCCGACGGTATTCCACTCCAGTCTGTAGATGGGATAGCCAGTCGGATGGGCTTGCGGGATGACACTACCACCCAGCCGCGCACCCGCCCGTTCGTCATGGCAGTTCAGACAGGAGAGGTTGAGCTGTCCGATCCGACGTTCAAATAGCGCTCGACCCGCCTGGAGGTTCGATTCACGAGCGGCATCGTTCGGCGGGATCGAAACCGCCGGTGTAATCGGCAGGCCGCGCGATTGAGCCCCGATAAAGACCGCCATCGACAGCAACGCATTGCTCTCGAAGACGAATGGTGCTTGGTCCTGACGCAGGGATCGGCAGCGATTAATTTGCGTTTCGAGATTGAGAAGTACGCCCGCAACGAGCTTTGGAAACTGCGCCGCCACCCCTTTCATCGTATCCGAGGCGTTGCCGTGGCAACTTGCGCACGAACGATTGGTCGCACCACTGGACGCACCAAAGGGCGCGTGCCAAAGCGCCTCGCCATCAAGACGCCAGAAGGTCGCCGGATTTAGCGCATCGTCTTCCTGCATGGATCGTGTCTCAGGCGAAAGATCCAGTGTGGAAGACCGGCGAGTTGTTGGCTCTGCAGCAAAGACCTGACCGTGGGCTACTAAAAGGACCGTGTTGACAACCAACCCAAGCGCAAGGCTCCATAACCGCCTCAATTCCCTGCCCTCAGGTCACATCAATGCGGGTGCTGGTCTGGGCATCAAGGCCCTGATCGTCAGTCCAGATCGCGGTCACCATACCGCTTTCGGTAGCGATTGTTGTGAACTGCAGTAGAGGATTGGCGGCGACGCCGGTATGCAGGTCGGCTCTGAACACCTCAGTTCCGTTGTACTGAAACCGAAACTGTCGCAGAAGATCCCGCGGCACGATCTGACCGTTCTGGTCATGCCGCAGCCCGTTTTCCATCGCGTGCTGAGCAAGCGCCTTGACCTCGATAAGTTCCCCACGACGAGCTGTTCGCGGAACCGTGAGCAGCAGACGCAATGGCAAGCTCATCGCTCCTCCGTACAAGCCGATAAGGTGACCAGGGTCTCGGCCGAGGTCTGCCAGAACGATCCGTCGCTCATGGCAGCGATCGCCCAGATGCGCTGACTCTGGGCGAGCCTTACGCGGCTCGTCAGAACCGCACGGCCACTGCGCGGCGTGAAATACGCGGTCAAAATACCCGGTAGCGGATTACCCTCGGCGAACAAATGGACCGAGCGGACGTGATCCTGCTCGGTCATCGGGCTCTGAACGTTTACGCTTAAAACCACCGAATGACCATTCTCAACGAGCGGGGGGAGTTCCAGAGCGATACGACCAGAGCGTACGCGAGCATCCCCTACCAGCGCGCGTATAGCGGCATCGGCCTGCTCGGGCTCTGCGAATGCACTGGACCATGGAGCGAGTCCAAACGCGGCCAGCACACCCAGACAATCACGACGTGATATCGCCGGTACAGATTCGAGGATCTTCAATTAGAACGCCCCGGTGGACTTTGCTTGGGTTTTTAAACGCTGGAGATAGGCGATAACGTCTTCAATCTGCTGCGCACCCAAAAGCGTCTGGCCCGCAAAAGACCCTGCCACACGAGCCAGCCCATCGGTACTGAAATAAGGCGGCATGATCGTCTCTGGGTTAAATCTGCGAGCATCCACGATGCGTGCACGAAGTTCAGCCCCAGAAAGGCGCTGCGCGATTCCGCTCAGTTCGGGGGCAAGATTTCCCTGAAATCGTTCTTCAGGAAACGGCCCAGAATGGCAGAGCAGGCAAAGCCCTGATTGACGGCTAGCCACAATCGCCCTGCCCCGAACCGCGTCGCCCGGCAGTGCGGTCAGCGGCGTGGTCATCTCCACAACCTGCCCCCCGGCCTGATCCGCGCGCACCAAGAATGGCCAGGTCAGCGCCGCCCAGCAAAGTACGGCGACTGCTCCAGGCTTCAATCAGACCTCAAACAAGCGTGATTCCGTGCTTTTTCAAGGGCACCGTCCGGTACCGCTTGCCAGTGGCACGGTACAGCGCGTTCAGCACGGCAGGCGCTGCAACGCAAATCGTCGGTTCGCCGATGCCACCCCACTCAGGGCCTCCCCCCTGGAGAATGATCGTCTCGACTTTTGGCATTTGAGCAAGTCGAATCGAGTTGTAGGTATCAAAATTCTTTTGTTCGATACGACCTGCTTTGACCGTACATTCCTGCTCAAAGAGAGCGGACAAACCGTACACAAAAGAACCCGAAACCTGGCGCTCGATCTGGGCCGGATTAACGGCATAACCGGGGTCAGTCGCCGCAACCATCCGGTGAATTTTGACCTTGTTGCCATCCCTCACCGACAGCTCGCACGCGGCGGCCACGAAACTTCCGTAGGCCTTCATCTGCGCAATACCGCGGAACACGCCGGCAGGTGCGGGCTTAGTCCATCCAATGGCCTCAGCCGCGGCATTGAGCGCTGCGAGATTACGGGGGTGGTTGCCGAGAAACTGGCGGCGGAATTCAACGGCATCGGTCCCAGCGGTCTCGGCCAATTCGTCCATGAAACATTCGAAAAAGATCGCGTTCTGATTGACGTTCACGCCTCGCCAAAATCCGGGAGGGATTGGCTGATTCCGCATGGCGTGATCGACCATCAGGTTCGGGATCGTGTAACCAAATGCGTGTTCTCCCGAATCGGCGACACCCTGAAACACCGCTGGGTCACGACCCTTCTGCTGCTCAACGATTGCCGGACGGACGACTGCAAGAATCGACTGCCCAGACAAACGCATGTGGATACCCGTGAGCTTCTTGCTCGCGTCGAAGGTACCGGTGATTTTGCAGGCCATGATCGGGTGATAGCGCCCCTGGGTCATGTCTTCTTCGCGGGTCCAGATCAACTTGATGTGGGTCCCTGGAATCTGCTTAGCGATCAGAACGGCCTGACGGGTGTAGTCCTGGAACGCGCCCCGACGACCAAAACCACCGCCCAAATTGATCTTGTGGACGTCGCACTTTTCGGCCGGAATGCCAGCGGCCGCAATCGTTGCCGCAAGCGACGATTCACCATCCTGGGTTGGGACCCAGACGTCACAACGATCGGGCGTCCAACGCGCGGTCGCGTTCATCGGCTCCATCGTGGCGTGGTTCTGATAGGGATAAAAGTACTGACTCTCAATCTTTGAGGCAGCGGCGGTCATGGCAACCGCCATATTGCCGGCCTCGTTACCAACAAAGGCCTGTTGCGCGCTGAGGCCTTCCTGCAGATTTTGTGCGATCGACTCACTTGAAACTTTGGCGTTCGGGCCCTCGTCCCATTCAATCGTCACCGCCTCGATGCCCGTCTTGGCCTGCCAAAAGGTATCCGCCACGACGGCTACTGCCGTTTCGCCGACCGCGATGACGTGCTTGACGCCTTTCATCTTGAGCGCTTTTGCACCGTCGAATGACTTGAGTTTCCCACCAAAGACAGGGCACTCCCGGATGGTCGCATTCAACATGCCGGGGAACGTTAGGTCGATCCCGTAGACCCGCGAGCCATTGACCTTGTCGCGTGTATCCAGACGGCGGATGCGCTTCCCGATCACCTTCCAGACTTTAGGATCTTTCAACACGATTTCGGTCGGCACGGGCAGCTTGGAGGCCGCTTCCGCGATCGCGCCGAAACTCACCGTGCGCCCGGTCACTCCGTGGGTGATCACGCTGTTCGCGGCGGTACATTGGTCGGCAGATACACCCCAGGCATTCGCAGCGGCCTGAACCAACATCATTCGCGCGGCAGCACCGCCCTTGCGCACATACTCATGCGATTCACGGATACCGCGGCTGCCGCCGGTCGAGAAACTGCCCCACACCCGTTTACGTCGGAGGCTTTCACCCGGGGTTGGATATTCGGTGGTGATCTTGGACCAATCGCATTCGAGCTCTTCGGCAACCAACTGCGCCAAACCGGTCAAGGTGCCCTGCCCCATCTCGGAACGAACCACCCGAACAACCACGGTGTTATCCGGACGGATGACGACCCAGGCACCGATTTCGGGTGCCGCCTCGGCCGCAGCAAGCTCGGTCGAGACCAACAAAGGGATACCCAGCGCGAGGCCACTACCAACGGCAGCCGAGCCGGCGATAAATTGACGACGAGTCACCATGGGAAGACGTGCATTCATGTCAGCGACTCCTTTAAGCCTTGGCGGCCATGTGAATGGCAGCGCGGACTTCCTGAAAAGTCCCGCACCGGCAAATGTTGGTCACGGCAGCGTCAATATCGGCATCCGTTGGCTTTGGTTTCTTCCGCAACAACGCAGTCGTGGCCATGATCATGCCGCTCTGGCAGTACCCACACTGCGGCACTTCGTTCTCGACCCACGCCTTCTGAATTTTGCTGAGTTCGCCCTTCTGTTCAAGGCTCTCGATCGTTTCGACCTTTTGTTTGCCCACGGCACTCACCGGGTAAACGCATGAGCGAACAGCCTCGCCGTTGACCAGCACCGTGCAGGCACCGCACTGGGCAATGCCACAACCAAACTTGGTTCCAGTCATGCCGAGTTGCTCGCGGATCACCCACAACAAGGGGGTGGTCGGGTCGGCATCGACACTCTGCTTTTTACCGTTAACGGTGAGTTGAATCATTCAAAAACTCCGGAGATTCGAAAAGTAGTAGGCAAGGTCACGCAGTTGTTCGTCGCTCATTCCACGCAGCGTCGACGACATGATGCTGTCACGCCCCACGGCCTTGCCGTCGCGCATCAAGATCATCGTCTGCTGCAGGTATTCCTCATGTTGTCCAGCAAGGCGAGGCACCTGGCTCTGTCCGACATAGGTCGGCAAATGGCACGTCCCGCATAACGCTTGCTTGGCCATCGTCGCGCCAGCCGCAATCCGCGCGCTCGACTGCGGTGTTACCGGAGCCGGCGCAGTAGACCCAGCCGGTCCATCCAGTTTCAGCCCGGCATACCAGGTCGCCAGTGACGTCAGATCGGCGTCACTTAACTTGTCGAGCATGCCGGTCATCGCAGGTACCTCGCGCAAGCCCTCACGAATCATCACCAACTGGTTTTCGACAAAAACCTTAGGTTGACCGGCAAGCGACGGGATCGCAGGGATACTGGAGACGCCTTGGGCGCCATGGCATGCCGCGCACAGGGGTTTCGCTTGATCAGCACCCGCTGTAGAAACTGCGGTTGAACCCGCAGCGGCACCCGCCCAGCTCGGCTGGGCGAGGCAAATCGCCAGTGCCAGCCACACTGGCGCGCGGTTCATCGTCATTTAGGGCTTGGCGTAGCTGACGCGATAGATCGCCCCAACCTGCTCGTCAGAAATCAAGAGCGCGCCGTCTTTCATCTGATGGAAGAAAGTCGGGCGACCAACGAATTCCTGCGTCGCCGAATCGCCGCACGGACCGTTACCACATCGAAGCCAGACTTGACCGTGCGGTTCCAGGAACCTTTACGCGCAACGAAAGCAACGTTCTTGTACTCCGCGGGGAACATCGAGCCGGTATAGAACTGAACGCCCATGGCGGCTGCGTGGGGGCCCATCAGCGCGACTGGTTTCTCAACGCCCATGCATGCGTTGTCCTTCTTGACATCGGGGTCGGCGATGTTGCCCTGGTGGCAATGGGGGAATCCAAAGTTAAGGCCAACCTTGGTCATCCGGTTGAGCGTGTCGTTTGGCGTGTCGTCACCCATCCAGTCGCGTCCGTGGTTCGAGAACCAAAGTTCTTTGGTCTCGGGATGCCAGTCCAGTCCGTGCGAATTACGGACCCCGGTCGCGACAACTTCCATGCCGGAACCGTCCGGGTTGTAACGGCGAATGGTCGCAAAATCTGCAGCCTTGACATCACAGATGTTGCAAGGCGCACCCACCGGCATGTACAGCTTGCCATCAGGGCCAAAGCGCAAGTACTTCCAATTGTGATGAACATGTTCCGCGGGCAGCTGAAAGGCGGCGGTGACATCGACAGGGGCCGTATCAGGTTTAGAAGCGATTCCATCGAAGCGAAGGACTTTATCCGTGGATGCCACAAATAGGGTGCCGTCTTTATAGGCGACTCCCGATGGCTGGTTGAGCTTGTCAATCACAACCCGGCTGGTGCGCTCATTACCCTTGTCGGTCACTTCGTACACACGACCAATGCCGCGCGTGCCAACGTAATATTTTCCGTTGTCGCCCTCGGCAATTTCTCGGCTCCCGGGGATACCAGTGGCCCAGAGCTCGACCTTGAAGCCCGCTGGAACCTTAAATTTACCCACGGGAATGTCTGATGCCGGGGTCACGGTCAGCTTGCCTGCGAGGGGCGCCAAGGTTGAATTGGCCTGCTCAGGCGTCATGCCCTGCTTCCAGGCTTGGGCCATGGCAGTGCTTGAGATCAGAATCGAACCGACCAGGGCGAGTACGCGTGCTGGAACTGTTGGAGCGCGAGGGAACATGCAAAATTCCTAAGGGGTGTGAAGTGGATGGAATTCAAGTAGGCGTATTGTCCCGTCTGGACGACGAGGCACGAGATAGGGGTTTACCCCAAATTGTCATGATGTCGCAGGGGCAGCGACACATCTCCGTTTCAACGTATTGGTTCATCAAATGGAATGGTTATCAGATCCGCAACTCTGGGTGTCGTTTCTCACACTCACCGCTCTTGAGATCGTCCTCGGGATTGACAACCTCGTTTTCATTGCGATCCTCTCGGATCGCTTACCGATCGGGCAACGCCCGAGTGCGCGCCGAGTGGGGCTGGCCCTCGCCCTGATTACCCGGCTGCTCTTGCTCTCAATGCTGTTTGTCATCAGCCAATTGACCGCACCGATCGTCACGCTCTTCGGCCAAGGCTTCTCCTGGCGGGACTTGATTCTTCTTGGCGGAGGATTGTTTCTGATTTACAAGGCGACTGCCGAAATCCACGAAATGACTGCGGGTCCTGCGGAAGCCGACAACGAGGCGTCGCGCAAGCCGGCGAATTACCTGGCTGTGGTGAGTCAGATAGCCGTGGTCGACATCATCTTCTCGCTGGATTCAGTCATTACCGCAGTTGGCATGGCCGACAACTTAGGTGTCATGGTTGCGGCGGTCATCGCCGCGGTGCTCGTCATGCTCCTGGCGTCGACCCCCCTATCCACCTTCGTCTCGACGCACCCTACCGTCAAGATGCTGGCCCTGGCGTTTTTGCTCATGGTGGGCCTGGCCCTGATCGCCGATGGCTGCGGGGTGCATATCCCCAAAGGCTATTTGTACGCAGCGATGGCCTTTTCGACGCTGGTCGAAGCCCTCAATCTGGCGGTGGCAAAGCGACGCCGGTCGGCAACATGAATAGAGGCGTCACAGTGCTTACTTGGAGATCCCTTAAGCTCAGTTGAATCCTTAGCAAAACAGCTGACCATGACTCAACGATTCAAACCCCTGTTGCTGATCTTCGCCGCCGTTGTCGGGCTTTTAGGGGGCGCGGCGCAAGGGGCACCCGCGGCCACACCTTTGGGGGCAGCGGCCGAAAAACCACTGGTGCTTCTCATCAGCATCGACGGCTTCAAACCGTCGTATCTCTCAAAATCCTCGGCGCCAAATCTGTTCGAGTTAGCCAACAGGGGAATGATGGCTCAAGGCCTCATTTCAGCGTTCCCGTCGGTGACCTTTCCCAATCATGTGACGATCGTGACCGGTCAAACGCCCGATCATCATGGGATCGTGAACAACACGATGACGGACCCCGGGACCACGCAACGATTCAGTCTTGGATCACGTGAGGCGGTTGAAAATCCGTTCTGGTGGCAGGAATCCACACCGATCTGGATCGCAGCAAGGAAGCAAGGCAAGGTGGCATCCACGCTCTTTTGGCCGGGTTCGGAGACCACGATCGACGGCCTCAGGCCGAATGACTGGTTGCGATACGACCACGATATGTCCCATGAAACGCGGATCAAGACCTTGGTCGGATGGCTATCTCGCCCCCCAGCCGAACGACCTGATTTCGCTACTCTTTATTTTGCCGACGTGGACTCAGCGGGGCATTCGGCTGGCCCCGACAGCCAGGCAGTCCAGGATTCGGTCAAGAAGGTGGATGATTCAATTGGAGAACTTTCCAGGGAATTAAAACGACTTGGTCTGTTCGAGCGAACCACCTGGATCATCGTTTCAGATCATGGAATGGCCTCATCCCCCGTCGACAAGGTCGTGTCAGCCCAAGGGTTGTTGGCGAATTTCCCGGCGGCCCGATGGGAATGGCTCGGCGCCCTCGCAGGCGTCCGTCTCAACGGGGCGTCCAGTGAAGGCGTCATGCAAGCCCTCTCAACCTTGCCCCATGCCTCGTGCTGGCCAAAGGCCGACCTCCCCAAACGTTATCGCTTTGGGACCCATCGTCGGATCCCCGAAATAGTTTGCCTGGCCGAGGTCGGTTACAGCCTGACGGACAACCCGGCGCGCAAAGGTCCGCTGGGACAGCACGGATACGACCCTGAAGATCTCTCCATGCACGGTTTGCTGATTGTTGCGGGACATCGGATTCAGTCCGGCACGCTCGGCCTCGTCAACAACCTCGAGATTTATGGGTTACTGTGCCGATTGCTCGGTATTACGCCCGAGCGTCATGACGGCGAAGACACGCTGCACCAGCTGGTGATCAAAAACTAAAACGGATGACATCCTGAATTGTTGGACCGGGATTGGGACCCAGCTTGACGGTCTGGGTCATATCGGCGTTGACGTGGTCAAAGAGGGAACGGCCAAGGACAAAGCGCACGAACTCATGTTCGTCTTGGGACAGAACAAGTACGAGGGCTCGGTACAGTCGATGATCAATCCAATCGCGATCCGCTAGCAGTCGGGTCACGCGCCGATCACGGTCCGATCCGTAGTAACCGACCAGGCGGCGCCTTTTTGGCGCCGTCGACCCAACTTATTCGATTTTTTTTGAGCGTTTTTTCCCCATAGTCCGTTGAACCGGCCATACTTCGGGCAACGTTTGGATAAGCCTTGAGCGGCACTCGCCTCGCGCAGCGCTTTAGTCCCCCACTCTGGACCTCAACCCCGATGGAGGACTTGCGATGCCGCCTGATGACGACGAAGCCCCAGCCCCAAAAAAACCAATGTCATTGGCCGAGGCCCTTAAAGAAGGGGTCAAGGGCGCCAGCGGCCAGATAACTGATGTTTCTCAGCTCGATGGCCCGTCGAAATGCGCCGTCGTTTTGCTCACGGTCGGCGCCGAACTCGGTTCTGAGGTCCTACGACTGCTTTCGCCATTCGAGGTCCAAAAACTTTCCTCGCGCATGGCCGTGGTGCGCTCTTTATCGCGCGACATCATCGTCGCGGTACTCAGGGAATTTAAGGAAACTACCAGTAATAATGCGTCGGTCGCGTTCGACACCGACAACTTCATGGCCTCGATGCTTAATAAGGCATTGGGTGCAGACGGCGCAAGCGATTTGCTTGGCCGCCTCGAGGCGGCGATGGACATGTCGGGCGTGGAGACGCTCAAGCGCCTCGAACCCGATGTCCTGTATGAGGCAATCAAAAACGAACACCCGCAGATTCTGGCGACGATTTTTGTGTTTCTGGAGCCCGCTCAGTCATCGACCTTGTCGAAATTCTTCCCCGACGAACTCCGCAATGAAATTTTGCTGCGAGTCGCGCTCCTCGAAAAGGTTCAGCCTGCTGCACTGAAAGAACTGAACGAGACGATGGCCAATATGATGCCCCCGGGTGGCGATGGCCAGCGGGCCAGTGTGGGTGGCGTCGTTCCGACCGCAGAAATTCTGAACATGCTGTCTGGCGGATTGGATCAGGAAGCGCTGTCGACGATTCGCGCTTATGACGCTGATCTGGCGGCACGGATCATGGAACAGATGTTTACCTTCGAAGATCTGGTCCAGCTTGAAGATCGATCGTTGCAGGCCCTGATGCTTGAGGTTCCACAAGACATGTTGGTCACCGCGCTAAAAGGCTCAAGCGCGCGGCTGCGGGACAAACTCTTTAAAAACATGGCCAAACGTGCGGCCGAAACGGTTAAAGAGTCGCTCGATAACCGTGGCCCAGTCAAGATCACCGAAGTCGAAGAAACCCAAAAGGAAATGCTTCGTACCGCACGGCAACTCGCCGACGAGGGGCGTATCAGCATGGATCGGGGTGGCGGTGGGGGCGACATGATTTAATGCGGATCAAGGCTACCAAGCAGGTTTTTAAATTCTCTCGCGAACTTTTTCGCGGACTTGGCCCGGGCCTGATTACCGGTGCCGCAGATGATGACCCCAGCGGAATCGCGACCTATTCGCAAGCGGGGGCACAGTTTCGATTTGGGTTGATCTGGACGCTTGTCTTGGCGACCCCTCTCATGATCAGCATCCAGATGCTGTCGGCCCGGATCGGATGGGTCACCGGACGCGGCCTCGGCGCAAACATAAAGACCTTGTTTCCGCGCTGGTTCACAACCGGCCTCGTGAGTCTTTTCGTGACCGCCAACACCATCAACATTGCCGCTGACATCGGCGCGATGGGTGAGGCCGTGAGGCTATTTACGCCCATCCCGGCCAGCGTTTCCATCATCGGATTTGGCGTCGTCTGCGTGGTCGCCCCGGTTTTCTTTTCGTATGAACGTTCGGTGCGCATTCTGAAATGGCTGACACTCGCCTTGTTCGCTTACGTGGCGGTGATTTTGACGGTCAAAGTTCCCTGGTGGCAGGTCACGACCGAATCGCTTCAACCGTGGGCATTTCTGCAACCCGACGTGCGCCTGAGTGACTACGCCGCCATCGTCGTTGCGGTGATGGGCACCACCATTAGCCCCTACTTGTTTTTCTGGCAGGCATCGCAAGAAGCCGAAGATGACCTTCGCCGGCCAAATGCTGCGAAGCGCCACGCAGACCCCCGATACGCGGCCAAGCACCTGGGACGGATCAGGCTCGACACCGTGGTCGGCATGTTGTTCTCTAACCTGATCGCGCTTTGTATTGTGATCGCGACGGCAGTCACATTGAACCAGCAAGGCATCACCGAAATCCAGACTTCGGCCCAGGCGGCACTGGCCCTAAGACCGGTCGCAGGGGATCTTGCGTTTGTCGTTTTTGGACTTGGCATCATAGGTACGGGCCTCTTGGCCGTACCCGTGTTAGCGGGTTCGGCCGCTTACGCCGTGAGCGAGGTGTTTGAGTGGACCAACGGCCTCTCACACAAATTTAACGAAGCACGCGGGTTCTATCTCATCATCATCGCGGCAACCGGTGTTGGCTCGACCCTTGGATATTTCGAGATCGATCCAATCAAAATGTTGCTTTGGTCAGCGATTATCAACGGCGTGATTGCTGTGCCAATCATGGTCGCCATGTTGCTGATCGGTCAGTCAGACCGCCTGATGGGAGCCTATACGATCAGCACGCAGCATCGGGTGTTCGGCTGGCTGGCCACCGCGCTGATGGCGGTGGCTGTCGTGCTGATGTTTATCACATGATTTAGCCGAGCGCAGCGTACCGTTCGAGATGATGATCTGCGTCGCCGAAGCGCTGACTGATCATCGTCAGACGCCTGAAGGTATGAGAAATCTTCAGTTCCTCGGTCATTCCCATCCCGCCATGCAGCTGGACTGACTCCTGACTAATCTGACGCGCTGAGTCGGCGACTTTGACGAACGCCATCGAGATCGCACGCTTGCGTTCATTGGACTCGGCGCCGGAATCGACTTTGGAGGCCGCCAAAATGGACATGGAGCGCGCCTGCTCGCAGGCAATCATCATCTCGACCATCCGGTGTTGGAGCACCTGAAAGGACGCAATGGGCACACCAAACTGCTTGCGCGTTTTGAGGTACTCCAAGGTCGCATCGTTGGCATATTTCATTGCACCAACGGCATCTGCACAGAGCAAAGCGGTCGAGAAATCCATGGCTTCTTCGATCCAGGGTAATGCTTCACCGGGCTGCCCGAGGAGCGCATCGCCTGACAATGCAACATCCTTGAACACGAGGTCCGCCGAACGCTGGCCATCGACCGTACGACTTGGGTTCAACACAACCCCGGGCGCCTGGGGATCAACCAGAAAAAGGCTTACTCCTGAACCGGTTAAAGCGGAAACAACGAGGCGATGCGCGGAGGGAGCCCCCATCACGATGCACTTTGTGCCCTGCAAAACCCAGCCACCACCGTGCGGCGTTGCGGTCGTCAACGTCGGCGAGATCTCATACCGCTTGCCCGGCTCGAAACTAGCAAATGCGTACCGGTGAGATCCGTCCATCAGACCCGGAAGCAAGGCTGCACGCTGTGTTGGCGAACCCAGTTTGGCGATCAGTCGCCCCGCCAAACCGATATTGTCAATCAAAGGCTCGACGACCAGCGCCTCGCCGCAGGCCTCCATGGGGGCGATCAGGTCGAGCGCGCCACCGCCAAAACCACCATCCGACTCAGGCACGCTGATTGAAGTCAGACCCATTTCGGCCAGTGAATGCCAGAGGCCCTCACTAAGGCCACCTGGAGACTTCAAAATTTCTTTACGTTGCTCAAAACCATAATGACCGGCCAGAAATTTATGGACGGAGTCTGCAAACTGCTGCTGCTCTTGGCTGTATTCAAAGTTCATGATGGTGCTCTCAGAGTCCGAGACTCATTTTGGCGATGATGTTGCGCTGGATCTCGTTCGAGCC
>RFVZ01000090.1 GCA_009922405.1 Betaproteobacteria bacterium | reverse complement strand
CATCTGGACCCACGCAAAGACCATCGAGTCCAATCAAAATGTCACTCTGACTTATGAAGTCGCGACCGACAGCGCGTTTGCATCGATCGTCAAGACCGGGGTTTGTGGCACCAGCGCAGACAGCGGCTATACAACCAAAGTTGACGTCACCGGGCTGACCGCTGGGACAACGTACTACTACCGGTTCCTTGACACGATCCGAACCGCGTCGCCCGTTGGGATCACCCGCACGCTGCCCAAGAGCGACGTGACCTCCGTGAAGTTCGCAGTGTTCTCTTGCTCGTTGTATTCCCAGGGTTATTTCAACGCCTATGACGCGGCCGCAAAATCGGATGCGCAGTACGCCATTCACCTCGGCGATTACATTTACGAATACGGTTCGAACCCCACCAGTTTCGGTAACCCCGATGCGGTCTCTCTGGGCCGGGTCAACACACCCGCGAACGACATCGTCACGCTCGACGAGTACCGGCTGCGATACGCCACCTACCGTAGCGACGCCAATCTTCAGGCCCTGCACGCGAAGATGCCGATGATCGCGGTCTGGGATGATCATGAGGTCGCCGACAACGCGTATTTGAGCGGCGCTGCGAACCATAACCCCACCACACAAGGTGACTGGAACGTCCGTAAGGCCAATGCGGTGCGCGCTTATCACGAGTGGATGCCCATCCGCACCGATGCGTCGGGCAACCTGCTCAAGATCTATCGCCGCTTTGACTTTGGCAGCCTAATGACATTGCACATGCTCGATACGCGGCACGAAGGCCGGACCCGCCAGTACGACAACTACGGCGATGCCGATGGTGGTGTGACGCGCTACCTGACGGCGCTCGCCACCGGTACCGATGCGACCCAGCGGATGATCAGCACCGAGCAGCAAACCTGGTTGACCGACGGGATGAAAGCCTCGTCAGCAACTTGGCAGATCCTGGGTAATCAGGTCATCATGGCCCGGATGGCCCTCCCTGCCACGGTGGGTTCGGCGCAAAATGCCGCATTCGCAAGCCCAACGGCGGCCAATCAGGCCGCCGTTCAAAAAGCGATCTCGGACTACTTGGGGGCCAAAGCGACCCGTTTTGCGGCCGGCACTGCGGCCCTGACTGTTGACCAGGCCAGACTGCTGGATCCAAAACTCAACCCGCGGATCCCCTATAACCTCGACGCCTGGGACGGCTATACGACTAACCGTGAGGCCATTTACACCGCGGCCAAGAGCCAGGGCAAACGCCTTGTGACCCTATCAGGCGATTCGCACAACGGCTGGTTCACGACCCTAACGAACGCAGCAGGCGAAAAGGTCGGCGTTGAATTCGCAGGTTCCTCGGTGACCTCGGGCGGCTTTGACTACTACGGTTTGGGTGGACTGGCCTCGTCATTGGACGGCACGGCACTGATCCCTCAGCTTGGCGCTGGCATTGTCGGTAAGGGTCTGGGACTGATCGATGATCTGAATTATGTCGACACTGTTCAGCGTGGTTACATGCAGTTGACGGTGAGCGCGACCGAGATCAAAGGCGAATTCGTGTACGTCAGCACGATCAAGTCGAGGACTTACACGACCGCGATTGGCAAGACGATCACCGTGCCAGCGACTGGCGACGTCAAGTACGCCTGATCACCGCAGCTGGTGAGGACCGAAGCTCTCGGGCAGTAATTGCCCGAGAGTGAACTGGGCGCGGATCCGATCCGGATCTGCGCTCCACACTGGGGTTGCGCCAGTGGCAAATTCGCGAAGCCTTTGGCGGCAACCGCCACAAGGTGTCAGAGGCTCTGGAGCAACCCCCACGACGACGACTGCGGTGATTCGTCGGCCGCCCGCAACGATGAGGTTGCCGATTGCGGAGGCTTCCGCGCACTGGCTCTGCGGATAGGCTGCATTCTCGACATTGCACCCCGAATGAATTCGGCCCTGCTCATCCAGTAGGGCAGCGCCGACGGCAAACCCTGAGTACGGAGCATAGGCGCGATTCCTCGCAGCCCTCGCCGCAGCAACCAACTCATCCATTTGGGCGGGCGTTGCTTCGATCATTTGCGGTTCGATCATCTGGGAATGCCCAAGGCGGCCGGCGCGCGGGCATGGCCCACAAAGCCTGCCAGTAAGAGAACCGTCATCACATAAGGCAGTGCCTGGATTGCCTGAACCGGAATCTCGACAACGCCCATCGAGTCGCCGAGCCCCGGAAGCGCAATTGAGACTCCCTGCAGACGAATCGCGGCGGCATCCAGAAACCCGAAAAGCAGACAAGCGCCAAGCGCACCAACAGGATGCCACTTGCCAAAAATCATCGCGGCCAATGCCATATAGCCGCGCCCTGCCGTCATGTGCGGAGAGAAATTAGCACCTTGGGCGAGTACCAGGTAACTCCCGGCCAACCCGCACAACAAGCCGTTAATCGCCAGTGCGCCGTATCGCAGCAGAGGAACGGAAAGGCCAGCGGCCTCGACCATGGCAGGGTTTTCGCCCGTTGCGCGCAAGCGCAGACCAATCGTTGTTCGAAACAGAAAAAACCAAATGACAGGAACCAGTCCAAGCGCGAGATAGACCAAGGAATTCTGACCAAACCACACCGGCAAGAAGCGCAGCGTATTGGGCAATGGGGGTGTCTGCCCGCCTTGTCCAAAACAAGCCACCGCAAGCACAACCGACAGTCCCGCCGCCGTCATGGTCAATGCAATACCCAGTACGACCTGATCACCACGGTGGGTGACACAGGCAAAGCCATGCAGCATCGACAAGGCGAATCCGACGAGCAAGGCCGCGCCGAGTGCAGCCGTGAGCGACCCGGCGAGAGCGCCTGCCGCACCGGCGGCAAAGGCGGACAACAACATCTTGCCCTCGAGCCCGAGGTCGATCACCCCGGCCCGCTCACTAAGCAGGCCAGCGAGCGCGCAAAACACCAAGGGCGCCGAAACCCTGAAGGTCGATGCCAAGAGGCTCAGCCACTGCGCGTCATCCATTGCGCCCCCCAACCCGATTGAGAATCCAGACCAGCAGAGGCGCTGACACCATTGCCATGGCGCCAGAAAATAAAACGATCAAGCCCTGAAGTGTCGTTACCATGTCGCGACTAAAACCGGGCAAAT
The DNA here is from genome assembly GCA_009922405.1 of Betaproteobacteria bacterium. Lineage (GTDB taxonomy): Bacteria > Pseudomonadota > Gammaproteobacteria > Burkholderiales > Burkholderiaceae_E > RFPW01. The sequence goes on along the minus strand of RFVZ01000090.1, from coordinate 6,513 downwards.
CAAATGCGAGCTCTGCACCCCCTTGATACAAACCACCGAAGAGGATCGACGCCAGCACGATCCCCAGGGGGTGGTTGCGTCCGATCAGTGAAACCGCAATCCCCGCAAAGCCAGCGCCCAACACAAAATCCAGCATCAAGCGATGCTGGGCCCCGGCAAGTTCATTGATCCCGACCAAACCGGCCAACGCGCCTGCGATGAGCAGGCTGATGACCTGCTGCCGACCCGGCTGAATACCCGCGTAGCGGGCTGCATCGCTCGAAAACCCAACCGTTCGTAATTCATAGCCCCACCGGGAGCGCGTCAGATAAAAACCCACCGCGATCGCAGCCGCCATGGCAAGCAGGAGCGTCAAGTTAAGTGGCGTACGCGGCCAATCCAAGCCAAATCCTTGCAAAATTTCGTGCATCCCAGGCATCCGCGCCGAGATTGGAAACGCCACCGTTTCGACCATCATGCTGCCAGGTGCCTTCAGAGGCCCCACGAGCAGCCCCGCCATCAAAGACGATGCAATAAAATTGAACATGATGGTTGTGATCACGAGATGACTACCTCGCCACGCCAGCAACACGGCCGGCACCGCGGCCCACACTGCCCCGCCAAGCATCGCGGCCACGATCATCATTGGCAATACGACGATGGCGGCCAGGTCGGTCGGTAATTGCTGGCCCAAGTGCTCACCCACCGACAAGGCAACGAGCGCGCAACCCAGACCGCCGATCATGGCCTGACCTTCACCGCCGACATTGAACGAGCCCCCATGAAAGGCAACCGCGACGGCCAGTCCCGTAAAAACAAACGTCGTAGCGTAGAAGAGCGTGTAGCTCCAACCGGCCGCACTGCCAAACGCCCCCTTGAACAACATCGTGAACACCTGCTGCGGTGGCAAACCAACGACTGCGAGCACCGCGGAGCACACCCCCAGCGCGAGAGCGAGGTTCACGAGGGGCAGCAGTCCCCATTCGATCCAGCGCGGCAACTCGAGCGGTCGACTCACGGTACCGCCTGCACGCCAGCATGAGTGAGGGACGACACACCCGCCATCAGACGGCCAAGTGCGGCCTCACTCACAGCCTCATTCATCAGTTCACCAACAATGACGCCTTGGTTCATCACGAGTACCCGATCAGCCAGCGCCAAGATCTCATCGAGTTCGCTTGAGACCAGCAGCACTGCTGCGCCGCCATCACGCATCGCGCGCAGACGTCCATAAATGAGTTCGATCGCACCGATGTCGACCCCGCGGGTGGGCTGCCCAATCAGGATTATTTTGGGGAGCTGCTCGGGCGCCATTGCCTCGCGGGCGAGAATGAGCTTCTGTTGATTCCCGCCTGATAGGGTCGATGTTTGCAGATCAAGTTGAGCGGGCCGCACATCGTAGCGTTCGAGCATCACTTGGGCGGCAGCCCGTGACGCTTGACGACGCACCCACCCCCACGCTGTGGCAAAGCGCCGGCTGCGCTGATAGCCCAAAAGCGCGGACTCCCAAAGTGGCAAGGGCAAGACCACGCCAAAGCGATGGCGGTCCTCGGGAACATGAGCCATGCCCAAGCGACGCGCCGTTGTCGGATCAAGCCAGCGAGAGCTGTTCCAGACCGTTCCTTCAATGTCGAGCCGCCCGGTCTGGGGTCTGAACATGCCAGACAGGAGCGCAAGCAACTCGCTTTGGCCGTTACCAGCCACCCCGGCAATGCCGACAATCTCGCCTGCGTGCAAGTCGAAGTTCACACCCGACACCCGTTGGGTACCCTGAGGATCTCGCCAGGACAGGTCGCGCACCGCCAAGGAGACGGGCCCTTTGGGCGTTGCCTTCAAAACGTCGGGACGCTCAAGCTGAACCCGACGCCCCACCATGGCCTGCGCGAGCTGATCGAGGCTGCACTGCGCAATCGGACCGTCAAAGACGACTTGGCCCGCGCGCAAGACCGTCACTGCATCACATAGCGTCATGACTTCTTTGAGCTTGTGGGTAATCACCAAGACGGTGGTCCCACGGGCCCGAAGTTGCCTAATTCTCGCGCCACGCAATAGCGCCTTCAGAATTTCCAACCGCTGACGTGCGCCAACTGTCAATTCGCCGACCAAGCGCGTCAGATCGACCTCGAGCCCGGTCTGCTGGATCAAGACCTTGAGTTGCTCAAGCACGACTGCGCGTGAGCGGGTCAGACGCCAGTGCGGCTCCGCTCCCAACAAGACATTGTCGAGCGCCGACATCGAGTCAATCAGCAGGAAATGCTGATGCACCATCCCGATTCCGAGGGCGATCGCGGTCCGCGAGTTGTTGATGGCGACCGTCTTGCCGTGGATCACGATCGTCCCGCGATCGGCTTGGACCAATCCATACAGAATCGCCATCAGCGTGCTCTTGCCAGCGCCGTTCTCGCCAACCAGACCGTGAATGGAACCCGCTGTCACCGACAGGGTGATGTCGCGATTGGCGTGGACTGCACCAAACCGCTTGAAGATCGAACGCAGTTGAACGGCTGGAACCGCCGGGTTCAAGGATCAGGCCTCAGGGCTACTGCTACTGCTACTGCTACGGCTAGGGCTAGGGCTAGGGCTTGCAGCGATTGCCCACCATGAAGTCCACCACCTTGATCTTGCCGGCTACGATCTGCGCCTTTGCATCATCAACCCGGCGCCTCATTTCTGGCGTAATCAGTTTTTCGTTGTACTGATCAAACGCGTAATCGAGTCCGCCCTCTTTCAGGCCAAGGACAGTAGTCCCCGGGTGCGTTTGACGGGCGAGGTTATAGACGGCGACATCAACCCGCTTCACCATTGAGGTCAGCATCGTTCCGGGATGTAGATGATTCTGATTGGTATCCACACCGACCGCCAGCTTGCCAGCGTCTTTGGCGGCCTGATAGACCCCGAGGCCAGTTCCGCCGGCGGCAGAGAACACAACATCCACCCCTTTACCGAACTGGGCCCGAGCGATTTCGCCGCCGCGCGCGGGGTCATTCCAGGCCGCCGGTGTGGTGCCAGTCATATTCGAAGTCACTTCGATCTTCGAATTGGCAAATCGGGCCCCTTGCTCATAGCCACACTGGAACTTGCGGATCAGCGGGATATCCATCCCGCCGACAAACCCGACCTTGCCCGATTTGCTCGCCATGGCGGCCAGCATCCCGACAAGAAAACTCCCCTCCTCGTCCCGAAAAATCACCGATTCCACATTGGGCAACGAGACGACCGAATCGATGATGGCGAACTGAAGCTTTGGGTACTCCCGGGCCACCCGTTCCATGGTCGAGGTCTGACCAAAACCCACACCAATCACGGGCGAGGCACCCTTCTCGGCCATGCGACGCATCGCCTGTTCGCGCTGGGCTTCGTTCGAAATCTCGAACTCAAGGTAAGACTTGCCAGCTTCCTTTTTCCAGCGCTCCATGCCGAGATAGGCCGCTTCGTTAAAGGACTTGTCGAACTTTCCGCCCATATCGAAGATCACTGCCGGCTCGGCCTGAGCGGCATTCGCGAGCAGCGACACGAGAAGCGCGACCAGAACACCAAATTTCATGATTAACCGGAGGTCGAAGGGTTGGTAATCGACGAGTCGGCAGGATATCAACAATCGCTTTTCTATCGCGGAATCCAGTTTTGGGATTGATACACTGAACCAACTCAATCGAGACACCCCATGGACTTCGAAGACCTACCCGTTATCAGGCCAAATGGCACCCCCAGCGGCCCCCTGCAGGGTGTTCGGGTCGTCGATCTGTCCAGATTGGTGGCGGGCAACATGCTCACGCTGCAACTGGCTGATTTCGGCGCCGATGTGATCAAGCTCGAATCGCCTGGGCATGGGGACACCCTGCGCGAATGGCGTGAGGCCCACCCGGACCACCCGGAGGGCTTTGACGGTTGGTGGCGGGTCTATGGTCGCAATAAGCGCAGTCTTGCCCTCGATCTCCGTGACGCCGAAGCAATGGGGTGGTTAAAGAAACTGATAGCGACTGCTCAGGTGCTGGTGGAGAGTTTTCGGCCTGGGACTCTTGAGGCCATGGGATTGGCGCCGGCTTTGCTGCATGCGACTCATCCAGGGCTCATCATCGTTCGGCTCTCGGGCTGGGGCCAAACCGGCCCGTATCGTGAACTCGCAGGATTCGGCAGTCTGATCGAAGGCTTCAGCGGATTTGCACATAAGCATCGCGCGGCGAGCGGCGAGCCCCGTCTACCGAACCTGGCACTGGCCGACATGATCACTGGTCTGACCGGTGCCCACGCGACACTGGTTGCGCTGCGCGAGGTCGAGGTACGGGGCGGTCGGGGTCAGGTGATCGACCTCTCACTGCTTGAACCGATGTTGGCCATCATGGGGCCCGACGTGACCCATTTTGCTGCCACTGGATTGGCTGCTGAAACCGACCAGAAAATCTCCTCACCGCGTGGCACTTTTCAATGTCGCGATGGGCGTTGGGTTTCAATGTCAGGGTCGACTGATTCGATGGCGCGTCGGGTCTTTCAGGCCATTGACCAGGAAGCACTCTTCGACGAACCGCGTTTCAATACGAATGCGGCGCGGCTAGCCCACGATACCGAGCTCACACAATTGATTGCGACCACCATCGCGGGTCTAGACCAAGCCGAATGCCTGGCCCACTTCCGTCGCCATGGCGTCACGGTCGGTCCTGTCTATGATGCCGAGCAACTGCTTGGCGACCCACATATTGCAGCCCGCGGTTCGTATATTCGGGTGCCGGACGACGACGAGGGCGCGGAGACACTGATGCATGGAATCACGCCAAAGCTCGCGGGTACACCCGGCCAGCTGCGCCGGCGCGCACCTGTTCGTGGCGAACACGGGGTCGAACTCCTGAACGAACTTGGCGCGACTGCGGAACAAATCGCGAGCCTGAATCAACGCGGCGCTCTGGAATCCATATAAATCCAAACATGAAGCCGCCCTCCCCCCTCCAAGCCCTGCGCTCACTCCTGTTCATCCCGGCCACCTCGACGGCGCTGCTGCCCAAAGCCACGGCACGCGGCGCAGACGCTCTGATCGTTGATCTCGAAGACGCGATTCCGTTTGCACAAAAAGACGCCGCACGTCCGCTAGCAGCGAGCGCAATCCGGTCTTTGGCAGAACGCGGGGCAACCGTTTTGTTGCGCCTGAACTCTGAGCCCGAGTTGTGGCGGGAGGATTTGAAGCATCAACCGCTCGAGCTGCTCGCCGGCGTGATGCTGCCCAAAGTCGAGTCTGCGGATCAAATTGAAGCCCTCGCGCAGGCGCTGAGGGCGGCGGCACCGAATTCGCCGGTTCCTGTGACGATCCAAATCGAGACCCCGCGAGGCGTGCTGGCTGCCCCCTCGATTTGCGCCCACCCCGGGCTGGCAGCGGTCGGGTTTGGAGCTGAAGATTATTGCGCGACGCTAGCCGTCCCGCCAACACCGGCCGCCCTCACCTGGCCAGCCCAACAGGTCATTACCTGCGCCCATGCATTTGGCTTGCCCTGCTGGGGATTGGCGGCCAGCATCGCCCTGATCAACGACCCTCAGGCCTACGCAGAATCCGTTCGCGAGGCGCGGGCAATTGGCTTCACCGGAACCGTTTGCATTCATCCCAATCAGCTGCAGATCGTCAATGAAGGGTTTTCACCGTCGGCAGATGAACTCGCCTGGGCGCAGAGGGTGGTTGATGCCGATCAGGATGCCCAGGCCCAGGGGATTGGCGCAATCTTGCTAGACGGAAGAATGATTGACCGCCCCATCGTCGAACGCGCCCGGCGCTGGCTTGCGCGCCCGAAAACTTGATTTCACCGGCATAATTTCAACGGCAACCTTTAAGTATTCGCATCATCAACCAAGGAAGTTTCGGATGAGCCACCCGTCTGACCACCGCACCACACAAACCTTGTCGCAGCCCACACGTTCGCTGAAGCTGGCCCTGGCCTCGGCCCTGGCGGTCGCCCTCGCCCTGAATGCTGGAGCCATAGAGGCCAAGACAGTGCGAATCGGCAACCAAGGCGATGCGCTATCAATGGATCCACATTCGCTCAACGAGTCCTTGCAACTGAGCGTGATGAGCAACGTTTACGAGTCGCTCGTGACGCGCAACAAAGACCTTAGCCTGGTCCCGGCGCTGGCTACGAACTGGCGCCAGACCTCGCCCAATGTGTGGCGTTTCGAATTGCGTCAGGGCGTCAAATTCCAGGACGGCGAGACCTTCACAGCTGAAGACGTGGTGTTCACGTTCAAGCGGGCCGCGGGTGACGGCTCAGATATGAAGAGTTACGTCAACGACATCCAGGAAGTTCGCAAACTCAGCGATTACTCGATTGAAATCGAAACCAAAGCCCCGTTCCCGATCCTCCCCGACGTGATCGAGAAGCTCTACATCATGAACAAAAAGTGGTGCGAAACCAATCGCGCCACGATCCCCGTCGATCGCCGCAAAGGTATCGAAAACACGGCATCTTTCAAGGGTAACGGCACGGGCCCCTACATGGTGGGCGAGCGTCAGCCCGGCGTGAAAACCACCTTCAAGATCAATCCCAATTACTGGGGCAC
>RFVZ01000089.1 GCA_009922405.1 Betaproteobacteria bacterium | reverse complement strand
CTGGCGCAAACCCACCGCGATGAGATCGCCCGCCTGATCGTCGCCGAACATGGCAAGACCTTTCCCGATGCGGTGGGCGAGGTGGTTCGCGGAATCGAGATGATCGAATTCGCGACCGGGATTCCTAATTTGCTCAAAGGGGAATTCACCGAGCAGATCGCGCGCGGAATTGATGCCTGGTCGGTACGCCAACCCTTGGGCGTGGTGGCAGGTATCACGCCCTTTAATTTTCCCGCGATGGTGCCGATGTGGATGTTTCCGCTGGCGATCGCTTGCGGCAATACGTTCGTTCTGAAGCCCAGTGAGCGCGACCCCTCACCGAGTCTGGTAATGGCCCGGCTGTTGAAGGAAGCTGGTCTTCCCGACGGTGTATTCAACGTTGTTCACGGCGACCGGGCGATCGTCGACGCGATCCTGGCCCATCCTCAGATTCAGGCTGTGAGTTTCGTGGGCTCGACCCCTGTTGCCGAACATATCTACACCACGGGTTGTGCCCACGGAAAACGGGTGCAGGCCCTGGGCGGCGCCAAGAACCACATGGTCGTGATGCCCGACGCCGATATGAACGCCGCCTGCGACGCGTTGCTCGGGGCGGCCTATGGTTCTGCCGGCGAGCGATGCATGGCGATTTCCGTGGCGGTAGCGGTGGGCGCTGCAGGGGATGCCTTGATTGAGCTTCTGGCGCCGCGCGTGCGTGCTCTCAAAATTGGCGAGGGTCATCAGCAAGACGCCGAAATGGGTCCAGTGATCACGGCAGCTGCCAAAGCCCGTATCGAACACCTGATTGGCCAAGGCATCGCCGAGGGCGCTCAATCTGTTGTGGACGGCCGCGGCTATCGCGTGGCGGGTTTTGAAGACGGATACTTCGTCGGTGCAACCTTGCTGGACGGGGTGACCGCCGAGATGACGGTCTATCGCGAAGAGATTTTTGGGCCCGTACTTTGTGTGATGCGAGTGCCCGATATCGGTGCTGCGCTCGCCCTGGTGAATGGTCACGAGTACGGCAATGGCGTCGCGATTTTTACTCGCGACGGCGGCACTGCGCGCGAGTTTGCCCGCGCGGTGCAGATTGGCATGGTGGGTATCAATGTGCCACTCCCCGTGCCCATGGCGTTTAACAGTTTTGGTGGCTGGAAGCGCAGCCTTTTTGGCGACCACCACATCTATGGGCCGGAGGGCGTGCGGTTTTATACCCGCCACAAAGCGATCATGCAGCGCTGGCCAGATGGCGAGTCCCGCGGGGCCGAGTTTTCATTCCCCCGGCTCGGCTGAGCTTTTACCAGTCTGGAGTTCCGCTCCTCGGTGCCGTCTCTGAGCCATGGACCCGGTCAAGATCGAGTTGCTCGTCGAGTTTGCGGTCGTCCTAGCGGCGCCGCCCCTCTACCAGTACTACCTTTGGCGTAAGGGCAAGACCAACTCGCCTCAAATTTGGCGAGCAGTGAGGCTTTTTGCGCCTCTATACGGACTGGTACTTGTGGCGTTGAGCTTGCTGCTCACGAAAGAGTGATTGTTTCGCTCACCGAGTTTCGCTCGGTGTAGCGGCTGCGGGCATCGAGTGTGTCGAGCCGCAAGCGAATCGGTGCTTTATAGACCTCATTCCTAAGCCAATTAAGTTCGTCCTGGAGCCGGTTCGCTTCTGCCACGAGAGTAAGTGCCCAGGCCTTGGGCTGACCGTCGTCTCCGCTGTGCCAGCGATAACCCCGGCCTTTGAGATGGTCCTTTCGATCAAAGGGTGCCTGCAATGCCCAAAGCTTGTGCTCGAGTCGCCCAGAGCTTTCGAGCAGCCATGCCAACGCTGGCTTGGCGGGCTCCTTTTCCGGTCTGGCGGGCTCACTTTCCGGATGGGTGATCTCATCCTCCAAGGGCCGCGGAAACGGCCTGGAAAGCACCTCCAAGACGGCTCTGCAGTCCATCACCGCGCGGTGGGCACCAAAAAAGAGCCCAGAGGCCAGCGCGAGATGACCGAGCGCATTGCTGGCGAACCCATGCTCGCGCCAAGGGATCTCGCGGGCGGAGCAGGCCCAATGACGATCGGCAAAGCAATCAAAGCGGCGCTCGACCATGGCCCGATCGTATTCGGCATTGTGAGCGATGATGATCGACGCGCCCTGCGCTAGGCGTCGAACCGAGTCGTCATCAATCCGGCGACCTTTGACCATTTCGTTCGAAATGCCGTGCACCGCGATCGCCGCGGGCGGAATGGGGCTACCCGGGTCTTCAAGTTCGTCGAGCACCTTGATGACCCGAAGGATCCGGGCGGTCGCGGGCTCAAACTCAAAGCTCAGGACACCCAGTTCAATGATTTGGTCGTTGGCCCGATCCAGACCGGTTGCCTCGACATCGAGAATCAGACCATGGGCGGTGGGGGCGCCAGTTGGGGCATTGAAATGATCGCGCGGGGTCAGCTCGCGTGCGATTCGGTAGCGCGGGTCGCGTTCAAACAACGGAGCAATCTGGTCAACCAGAACGCGGGCTTCGGCCGGGCTGAGTGCCCCCGCTTGCCAGCGTTGAAGGGTGTCGGGGTCAAACATGAGGAGCCTGAGCGTGTATGGCCGGAGATTAACCGACTTCGGGCCGGTCAGCCCCAGTGGGCAACGTCGACCTTCGGCGCCAGCCTTTATGTTCGATGCGCTGCCCGGGGTTCACTGATGCGGTCAAGGGCACGTCCCGCCCGCGCCGCGTCCTGATGCACGAGGTCGCCCAGGGCGACAATACCGACCAGGTGTCCGTCGTCGCCAACCACTGGCATGCGCCGGATACCTATGCGAGCCATCCGCTCAAGCACTTCGTCGCAGGCTTCTTCTGTACGACATGTCTGGACGTCTACGGTCATCGCATCCGAGCATTTCCAGCCGTCTGGTGTCGCGCCCAACGCGGTCGCACGTACGGTGATATCGCGGTCGGTAATGATTCCGACAACGGTCGGACCATCACAGACCGGCAGAGTGCCCACGCCATGCTCGGCCATCAACTCAGCGGCGCGGTGGATCGTGGTGTTTGGCTCGACGCTGCAGGTGGGGAAGGTCATGACTTCGGCGATTTTGCGATTGAGCATGAGGTGCCTCGGGACGTGGGTTGGGCAGGATCTGAGTCGGTCCGCAAAAAACGTGCGGGCCCAGCGTAGGATTGCGCCATGGATCCGGTTTTTCTTGATGTTCCATTTGCGCAAAAGGATGCCGTCAAGGCGCTGGGGGCCCGCTTTGACTGGGCATCCAAGCGCTGGTTCGTTCCGCCAGGGTTCAATCCACTCGCTTTTTCGCAGTGGATTCCGGGTGAGAGTCAGACGCCTGAATTCGTGCCCACCACGGACTCGGACAAGCCCAGCGGACGTTCCTTGTCGGCGCTCCTTGCGGGGGTCGCACAAGCGGTCGCCGAGCACTTCGGAGGCGCGATCTGGGTGCGTGCGGATGTGGCTTCTTTCGACCCAAAGCGCGGTCACCTTTACTTTGACCTGGTTGAGAACAATGAACTCGGCCAGGAGGTTGCGCGCGCCCGAGCCTTGATCTGGAACGATGACCGGGAAGCCGTGATTGGCCGGTTCGAAGCGGCGACTGGTGTGCATTTTGTGGCTGGTATCAAGGTTTTGGTGCGGGCGTCCGTGTCCTTTCATCCGCGTTTTGGGCTTTCGCTCCAGATTCGCGAGATCGATCCGGACTACACGATGGGTGAACTTGCCCTGCGTCGGCGCCGGATTCGTGAGCAGTTAGTGCGTGAGGGCATTTATTCGGCCAACCGCGAAAAGAGGTTGCCGCGCGATTTCTTTTCAATTGTCGTGATTGCACCGGATGGCGCCGCAGGTTTGGGCGATTTCCGGAAGGAGGCGGACCGCCTTGAGGGCCTGGGTTTATGTTCGTTCACCTATCGGATCGCGATATTTCAAGGCGTCCGGGCATCGTCGTCGCTTAGTACGACCTTGCAGGAAGCCGGGCAATGGGCGGAGTCGTCCGGCGCGGACGCCATTGCATTGCTTCGAGGTGGCGGTGCCAGTGCGGACCTGCACTGGCTCGATGATCTTGAGATCGCACGGGCGCTCTGTCGTTCTCCGGTGCCCGTCTTGATAGGCGTCGGCCACGAGCGCGATCAGACGATTCTCGATGAGCTTGCGCGCTGGGTTGGCGGGACGCCGTCCAAGTTGATTCAATTTGTTGAGGCATCGATTGCGGGATCAGCGGGGCAGGCGGAAAGTGCCTTCGAAGCGATTGTTAGAGCGGCGACGCATGCTGCCCAGCGTGCGCAGTCAGTGACCGATCAGTGGCGAGCGCACCTGACCGAGTCGGCGCGGTCGCGCTGTCAATTGGCGGATCAATCGCTGGCTCATTTGCGAGGTCGGATTGGCGATGACGCACGCGATGTCATTGATCAAGGTCGCAGGCAGGTCGATTCGGGTTGGGAAAGGATCGAATCGGGTGCGGCCTCGGCTATCCGAGTGGCGCGTCACGCGGTTGATTCCATGCAAAATCAGATCGTCCCTGATGCGTTCAGACAGGTCGATCTGGCGCGGGCGATGACCGAGCCGGCATGGCTCGAACTCACGCGTAACGCATGGCGCCGATGGACTGTGGCGAATACTGAAGTGAGACGTGAACTGGATCAGGTCATCGGGCTTGGACCGCAGCGCACGCTGCAACGTGGGTTCGTGATTGTGCGCAGCGCCGGTCGCCGCCGATCACGCTCTCCCTTGAATTCCGCGACGGACAGGTCAACGTCGCGCTGCCAGGAGAATCTGATGCCCCCTAACAAATACCAGGGTGATGAAATGCCGAAGCCAATACCATCTGCGCAGCCGAAGGCGGCGCAGGAGTCCGTGGAGTCCCAGGAGTCCCTGGAGTCCCTGGAATCATTAGACCCCGCGAGTTTTAATGCGGCTTATGAGGTTTTGCGCCGCAATGCCGAGTTGTTGCGTGATCAGGAGGAACTCGATATCGACCGGTTGGTGCCCCTGGTGGAACAGAGCATGCAGGCCTACCGGATTTGTCGATCCCGACTCGATGCGGTGCGTCTTGCCCTAGAGTCCCGACTGGGCCCCGATGAGGGGGCCGTGGTCGTGGAGCCATCGGATCAGTGAGGATTAAGCGCCGCGGTTTTTGTCGGTGCAGGGCTCGATAGGAGCTTTTCGATTTCGCTGATCAGCTTGGCGTCGAGGGGTTCAGTTGTCGAACCGAATGCGGGGCCTGGCTTTCCATCCCTGCCGATCAGGTACTTGTGGAAATTCCAGCGCGGTGCCCCTCGGGCATCCCGAAGCTGAACGAAAAGCGGGTTGGCGTCGCGCCCGACGACCGCAGTCCGATCGTAGACCATGAATTGAGCGCCGTACTGGTCAAAGCAGGTCTTCGCAATGTCCGTTCGATTGCTGTGTTCCTGACCCAAAAAATCACCCGACGGAAAGGCCAGGACGGTCAATCCGCGCGCTGAATATTTTTGATGTAAGGCCTGAAGGCCTTCGTACTGCGGTGTAAAGCCGCACTTCGATGCCGTATTCACGACCAGGACAACGCGGCCGGTGTAGGCACACAGGCTCTCAGTCTGCCCGTCCCGGAGTCGGCTGAACCGATGGTCGAGCAGGGAGGGGCACTGAGCGCTGTTGCTGATGGGGGAGGTTTGGGCGGTTGGGGTTCCGCCCGCATCGGTCGCAGCACTGGCGGGCATGGGCATTGCCGTGGCCACTAGCGATAGCACGGCCACCAGGCCCGAAAGGCCTGACCGGCGCAGTGCAAGCGGCCCAAGTTGGGCGACAGACTTGGGTGGCACACTTAAAATGTCGTCATTCATCGGGGGATTCTCGCGGTGAGTGTTTTGCCTATCGTAGGTCAAAGTATGCGCTTGCCATCCGAATTTTGTTTCTATCGTCTATCCTTGTACGACCCATTTTTTGGAGAATTTTTATGACGACCGCCGCCAGCGAAAAACTGATGACCGATGTCAAAGTGGTGTTGACTGATGCCGAAAATCTTCTGAACCGTGCCGCAGAAGCGTCGGGCGAACAAGCCGCCGATCTACGTGCGCGCGGAATGCAGATGTTGCGCCAGGCGCGCCAGTCTGCCCAGGAATTGCAGGAGACCGCTGTTGCTCGTGGGCGCGCTGCGGGGCGTGCTGCCGATGCTTATGTGCACGAGCATCCTTGGCGCATCATTGGTGTCGCTGCGGGGATCGGTCTGCTGGCAGGATTGTTATTGAACCGGAAGTGAGTCGCGGGCGGGTAGGTAGCCCCAAGTAAGCACCCGGTGAGTTCCTTGTTTGGTTCCGCTCGGCGGTTGTTGGCGACCTCCCTGGCAATGGGGCAAGCGCGCCTCGAACTCGCGGGCATTGAGCTTGTCGATGAGCGCGACCGTCTTATCCGGATTGCTGCCTTTGGGTTGTTGGGTGCGTTCGCGCTTGCGGTTTCCCTGGTTGCACTGACGATTCTGGTCGCGGTGGCCTTTTGGGACGGGGCCCGATTGCCAGCGCTCATTGCGATTACGTTGGTTTGGATGGGGCTGGGGTTCGGCGCGCTCTGGCGCGCGCAACACATTGCTCGGGTAGCCCCGTCACCCATGTCGCTGACCCTGGCTGAGTTGCGTCGTGATCTGGAGGCGCTCCGCAAGGCAATTGGGGGCGAGGGGCCTTGAGCAAAGCAGCTTCCGCGACCGACCGGCACTTACGGCGTGAACTGCTGCTGTTGCGCGCGGAACTCCAGCGCCAGGAGTTCAAGGGCGCGGCGGAGGCAGTGCATAATTCTCTTGCTCCAGTTCTCCGGGCGGGGGGATTTCTTGTCGGATTGACGCGTAAGGCCCCTGTGCTCGGTGGCCTGAACTGGATGCGGGAGCACCCCGTGGCTGGTTCGCTGGTTTCGTTGCTCGTCGCCCGTCTGGGCGGCGCTGCCACCCGTCGATTGATGAGGGGCGGATTGATGCGACTTGGAACTCTGGTGTTGGGCGGGTCTGCATTGGTGGTGGTGGGTCTGGTGGCGGCACGATGGTGGCAACGCTCGCCCAAGTCGTAACGCGAATTGCCGTGGTCCAGCGGGTTGCAAAGCCCGAGGCTGACGTGCTTCGCCTGCTGGCCAGCGTCAATCTAACGGCAGTCAATGCCGCGTTGATTTTTCGAGCCGAGTCCAAAACAGTCGAGTCGGTGTTTGCCGTACCCGGCGACACCCCAGTGCCAGAGCTAGAGCGACAACAACGTCTGCAGCGGGCGCTAGTCCGTCACGACGCCGCCCTGGTCGCTCAACTCGTCGGCGGCGAAATCGCGAGCCAGTTGCGCCCGGCCGGTTACGGCCCGGGATCAAACCCGCGGATGGCCGCCAGGGCTGTTCTGGCTGACGACGTCGTTCTTGCCGGTGTGATTGAGGCGGGACGGCGCCCTTCACCATTTGCTGAATTGTCATCTCTGCGGGTACTTCGCACGTTGCCTGGTTTCACACCGCAGGCAGGCGGCGAGGGGGTTGCGAGCTTTAAAGTGCCATTTTGCTGGCCGGGCGATCCGCGACCAGACGCGACCGCATCGTTTTCGATCAATGCGCGGGAAGCCCATCAGCGTATTGGCTCTGGTTTGTCGGTCTACGCGCACTTACCGGGATTCTTGGATGAGCCGTTAGCTGCAAGGATTGCTCAGACACTGAATGTTCGGGAGAGCGCGGGCGTGTTCGGGCCGAGATTCGCTGGGTCCTGGTGCGTTACAGTGTTTGGGCACTCGTTTGCGGTCGGTTTCGTCAGCTTTTACCCCTCTGCATGGGTTGATCCTGACGCACCGACTCGTTTACATGGTGAAATGTCGGTTCGGATGACTCTGGTCGCTCAGAGTTTTTTCCAATGAAAGGGGCTGCAATGCAAAACGGATTTTTTCGGTGGTTGGGGCGCTTGGCTTCGATTGGGTTGGTATCCGTCCTTTTTGGTCTCGGTTTGTCGAATGCCACGGCTTCCCCGATGACGCGGGAAGCATCTGAGTCGGATATTCCCCCACGCGGCCTAGCTGGCAAAGGAACTCATCGGGATTTGGCGAAGGACGTCGAATTTTCGCGAAAAAATCCGGAATTTAAGCAACCGCCAAAGCGGTGGTCGTCCCCGGGTGGATGGGCCGATCAACCCGTTTCCGCGGCCTTATTGCCGACGGTTGAAACGATGAAGGCAATTGCCGCCGCGTTGCGTCAACCATTGGTGTCCGATCTGGTGCCACCACCGCCTTGGGCTGCAGAATCTTGCGAGCGCTGGTACCGGGAGGGTTGGTCCAACTGCATGCGGCTACTGGATCAGGACACGCGCCGAATCCTTTGGCAGTCAGTGACTTACATTGAGAATGAGCAAATCGAGCGTGCCAAACGAGGGGCCCGCCTGCAGAATCTGCAGCTTTATCCCGATCAGGCGAAGGAAATTCTGGCGTATTGCGACGGACGCGCCTCCGCTTGGGCGCAAGCCAGCAATAAAAGCTGCCCATAACGCGCCGGCCAATCGGCGGGCTGTGGGCAGTATGTGCCAGCGAATGGGCGGCTCTAAGCCCCTGGCGCCGCGGGGGGGGCGGCATTGGTTGCGCCGGCCGTTTTATTTGCAAATGCCTCTCGCGCGCGCTGAGCATCTGAGCGCATCGTGAGGTGACGGGCCAGTCGTTCGGGTGGCGGTTGGACGGTAATCACCGCCGCGAACAAGTCTTTGTGGACGGTGAAGAGCAGCGGGCCGGCGGCCTTTGCACGCTCGCCGATGATTGCTACCCCCAGATCAAACAAGTTGACCAACTGGCCGACCACCTGAGCCGTTGATCGGCCTTGACGATACCCACGGTGGATAATCGCTGCGGTGATCTGTTCAGGTGGAATATCGAGGACCATATAGGCGTTGCGCATCGTATTCTCGCAGGCCTTTTTGAATAGTTTGGTGGTCTGCTGGTCGAAATCAAAATCCCCGAAATCAAAGGCATATCCGGTGACGGACTCGGCGATTTTGACGGCCTCGTCCTTGTACTCGGCGGTAATGGCTGCCCGAACAATTTGCTCAAAGTTCTTGCGCAACTTATAGCCGCGATCATCCATGTCCTTGAGGGGGTCGACAGTATCGGCGGCGTGGCTAAACGTCCCCGAAACGATACTTTGGAAAAGCCCCACCTTGAATGATCCGTCCTGAGAGCCGAGATTGAAGTCGACGATAACGCGCAGCGCAGGCGAATACCGGTCTGCTTCGCCGATTTTGCCTGAGTGTGTTTGAGATTTTCGCACACGAGATGGCGAGTTTGGCCAGGACGTGGGTGCGCGCCCCAGAATACGACGCTGGGGCCATTAGGGATCAAACGTTTTGCGGCTGCGTCTCGGCCAGCCCCAGACGGGTTGCCGCAATCACCGCCTGCGTTCGGTTGCTGGCGCCGAGCGCTCTGAGGACTGCGCTGACGTGCACCTTGACAGTACCTTCTGCAAGTGAAAGTTCGCGGCAGATGAGCTTGTTTGGCAGGCCGCGCAGGATGCGCTCGAGCACATCGATTTGACGCTCGGTGAGCCCAAGTCGGCGCGGGCCAAGTCGGGGATCTTGCTGGGGCTCCATGGGTTGGACGGAGAGACGCGGTTCATGTTGCGGCAGGGTCTGGGGCATCGGTTCAGGCTCCGTCGTTGTCGTTGGCTGTGTTGGGGGGAGGCGAATCAGAGCAAGCGCCGACAAGAATGGGATAGAACGGGGCAGCCGCGCGACGCATTCTTTGGCAGGG
>RFVZ01000088.1 GCA_009922405.1 Betaproteobacteria bacterium | reverse complement strand
CCCCAGAGGTATTGTTCGGGGAAGCGACGCACAAGTCGCTCCATGGCGGCATTGAGCGCGGCTGGTGTGGGGGATTCGGGAAATGCGTCGACGTGAACCCTCCATCCACGCCCCTCACTCAGGCGCTCAGCCACCAGCAGACAGACCCCGGCCCCACTGGTCTGCGCGAGTCGTCCCGGCAAGGTCATGGTGTAAGCGGGCTGGCCAAAAAACGGGACCCATTCGCCTTCGCCGGCGTCCGGGACTTGATCTGGCAGCAAGCCGACGATTTCGCCACGGCGCAAAGCACGCAGGAGCGTTCTCACGCCGCCCAAATTCGCCGGGGCCGCGCTTAAGCCCGGAATTGCCCGGGCCCCTTCGACAAGTGCCCGCAGGGCAGGTTGGCGGGGCGGCTTGTAGAGCACCGTGATCGGGGCCAGTTTGGCGCGGCAACGGGCGGCGACTTCAAAGCAGCCGAGATGGGGCGTCAATAACAAGACCCCGTTGCCTTGGGCGGCCACTTGGTTGAGGGGGGACCAGTCAATCGGTCCAATTCGCGCCAGGACTTCATCGAGGGGGCGCAACCACACCCAGGGGAGTTCAAGGGCGAAGCGGCCGGCCTCGGCCGCCGCCCGTCGGCGCATCGGACCACTACTCAGCCCAGCGACCTTGAGGGTCTGGTCCAGTTTTGCCCGGTAACCCGGTGACACGGCGTATACCAGTAGCCCCGCGCCAGCGCCCAACGCGTGGAGTGCGCGTAGTGGCAGACGCGACAGAAGCCAAGCAGCGGTTTGAACGAAGGCGCGCAACGGAGAGTTGGAAGGGTGCAATGCACGAGATGCTATATTGGACTCGCCGCCGACTTAATAGACAACTTGCGGGGCGGCCTAAAAATTCCGCTAAAGCGTCGACCGCTCCTGGGGAGGGCCGGCCGACTGCCAGGCCCTATCTCCCCATTTAGGAAGCGAAACCCATGAGCAATGACTATCTTTTTACCTCGGAATCCGTCTCCGAGGGGCACCCTGACAAGGTCGCCGACCAGATCTCCGATGCGGTTCTCGATGCGATTCTTGCTCAGGATCCGTTTGCCCGCGTAGCCGCCGAGACCTTGTGCAATACCGGCTTGGTTGTCTTGGCGGGTGAAATCACGACGCACGCTCAAATTGACTACATCGATGTGGCGCGGGACACGATCCGCCGTATTGGGTACGACAACACGGAGTACGGAATCGACTATCGCGGTTGTGCGGTGTTGGTTGCATACGACAAGCAGAGTCCCGACATCGCGCGTGGGGTCGATAAGGCTCATGACGACGATCTCGATCAGGGTGCCGGCGATCAGGGCCTGATGTTCGGCTACGCCTGCGATGAAACGCCTGAACTGATGCCCGCGCCGATCCACCTCGCCCATCGATTGGTGGAGCGTCAGGCCGATCTGCGCCGCGATGGCCGTCTGCCCTGGTTGCGTCCCGATGCCAAGAGCCAGGTCACTTTGCGCTATGTAGATGGGCGGCCAGTTGCGATCGACACCATCGTCCTGTCGACCCAGCACGCGCCCGATATCGCGCTCGAGACCCTGCGCGAAGCGGTGATCGAGGAAGTGATCAAGCCCGTCTTGCCGCGCGACTTGGTCAAGGGCGAGATCCGTTATCTGGTCAATCCGACTGGGCGGTTTGTGATCGGCGGTCCGCATGGCGATTGCGGGCTGACCGGGCGCAAAATTATTGTCGACACCTACGGCGGTTCGTCCCCACACGGGGGTGGTGCCTTCTCGGGCAAGGATCCGAGCAAAGTGGACCGTTCAGCCGCCTACGCGGGTCGTTATGTCGCCAAGAATGTGGTGGCTGCCGGTCTTGCGGCGCGGTGCCAGGTTCAGGTCAGCTACGCGATCGGGGTTGCCCGCCCGACCTCCGTGATGGTGACGACCTTTGGCACGGGTCGGATTCCGGACGACCAACTTTCCAAGCTGGTACAGGAGCATTTTGACCTGCGCCCGAAGGGGATCGTGCGCATGCTCGATCTTCTGCGCCCGATCTATGCCAAGACGGCCGCCTACGGTCACTTCGGCCGTGAGGAGCCCGAATTCACCTGGGAGCGCACCGACAAAGCCGCCGCATTGCGGGCGGCTGCCGGGATTTAAGCTCGTTTCAAAGGTCGCCGGTTAATCGTCTGGTCAATCGGCGTAAACGCCGGCTGATTTGATTACTGGACTCCATTTGGCGATCTCGCTGGCGACGTATTTCTTGTGCTCGCCTTGCTCCACGCGCCGGTCGTTCACCACAATCGCGCCCAGGCCTTCTTGTTTTTTCAGGAAGTCTGGGTCCTTGAGGGCCGCGACCAGCGCCGCATTAATCTTCGCCTGAACGTCGGCTGGCAAGCCTTTGGGACCATAGAGGCCGTGCCAGATTGCGACCTGAAAGCCCTTCTGGCCAGACTCTTCGAGTGTGGGTACGCCCTTGAGGACCGGGGTTTCGAGGCGCTTGCTGGTGGTCACGCCGAAGACTTTGATCCGTTTGCCCTCGATCTGCGCGGAGGTGCTCGTGGTTTGGTCACACATCAGATCGACCTGATTGCCAATAAGGTCGGTCATGGCGGGTGCCGTGCCTTTGTAGGGCACGGTCGTCATGTCGACCTGAATCGCCTGCTGCCACAACATGCCGCACAAATGTGAAGCTGATGCAAGTCCAGCGTTGGCCAGATTGATCTTGCCCTTGTTGGCATTGGCCCAGGCGACCAACTCTTTGTAGTTGTTCGCCGGCAATTCCGGTTTGCCAACAAGAGTCATCGGTACTTCGTTGATCATCCCGAGGTATTCAAAGTCGCTCTCGACTTTGAAGGGCAGGTTCTTGACCAGCGACGGGAAAATGCTCATCGCGATGTGATGGACAAGCAAGGTGTGGCCGTCCGGATTGGCCCGAGCGACCTTGTTGGCCCCGATCAATCCGCCTGGACCGCCCGCAGCGTTTTCGACAGCAATCGGCGCGCCGAGAGTGTCGGTCGGCCCGCCCGCTGCGAAGGGCACGACGAAAATAATCGGCCGGTCTTTATTGGGATAGTCCGAGGCCGAGGCGTTTGAAGCGAGCGAGGCGGTCAGCGCAGAAACGGCTAGCGTGCAGGACAGCGCTAAGTGGCGAAAAATCACGGGCTACTCCAGGATGAAATATCGAGAAACCAATCGGGTCGCTATCGGTGAGATGGCAAAACAATGACAGTGAAGACTTTGTTGTATCTTCGCACACCACCAAACCGCGATGGTCCATGAATGGTTGAGCCACGGAAAACCCGAATAGGGTTGGCGGGGCGCCTTGAATCGCTGGACTAGAGCTTGGTTGTACAGTGACGAGTCAATTTAACGCTGATCTTGAAAACGCCCCGGAGTCGCGGGGATCTGGAGCGCACGACCCATGATTGCAAAAGTAAACCCAACGTTTGGCCTGACCTTGTCCGGCTTGCCGTCAGCCCCAGCCCGATTTGTGACGGGATTGGCCCTGAGCCTCTTTGCGTGTTTTTCGGGCATTGCGGGGGCGCAATCCTATCCGAGCCGGCCGGTGAAACTGGTAGTACCTTTTGCACCGGGTGGGACCACTGACATCATTGCCCGGGTGGTTTCGCAGGGCATTTCGCCGCATCTGGGGCAGCCCATGGTCGTCGAGAACAAGGCCGGCGGTGGTGGCGTAGTGGGTGCGAATGAGACCGCAAAAACCACGCCCGATGGTTATTCGCTCGGGGTTGCAACGGTGTCGACCACGGCGGCCAATCCGGCGATCAATCCAAAGATCCCATACAACGTTCTGACTGATTTCACGCCGATTATCAACATTGCGGCCACCCCCAATGTCATTGCGGTCCATCCGAGCTTTCCTGCGCGCAATTACCCAGAATTCGTCGCAGCGCTCAAAAAGGCGCCGGGGCGATACAGCTATGCCAGCTCGGGCACTGGGGGCATCGGACACTTGCAGATGGAGCTTTTCAAAAGCCTTTCGGGAACCTTCGTGTTGCATATTCCCTACCGGGGCGCTGGGCCCGCGCTCAATGACACGGTGGCCGGTCAGGTCCCAGTCATTTTCGACAACCTGCCCTCGGCCTTGCCCTTCATCAAGGATGGCCGCTTGATTCCGATCGTCGTCGCAGCGCCCAACCGACTTCCGGTGTTGCCCAATGTGCCGACCTTTAAAGAGATTGGTCTGGAGCCGGTGAACCGGATGGCGTACTACGGCATCTATGGCCCTAAGGGTCTGCCCGCCGAGGTGGTTGAAAAGGTTTACAGCGCAGTGCTCAAGACCGTGCAGGATCCTGCGACGCGCAAGCGGATCGAGGATACGGGCTCGATCGTCATTGCCAATAAGCCTGAAGAATTTGCGGCGCAGATCAAGGCCGAATTAACGGTGTATCAGGACGTCGTGGCGCGCCAAAAGCTCGCACTGGACTGACTGCGCGGTTAACCACTGGATTAATCACTGGATTAACCACTTGGCCCGACCGATTCGGAAGATTGTGTTGACTGCGCTCCTCGCCCTGCCGATCTCGGCAGCCCTGTTGTTAGCCCACACCTGGTGGTTTGAGCCACTCAAGCTTTCGTGGTTTTACGACCGGGTTTTTGTGCAGCAGTTGCTCGAATCACCGATGACGTTGTCGAGCCTGCAGTTACTCGACACCACGGGCCTGGCCTGGTACTCGGATCGGCTCGATGATTTTTCGATCGCGCAGGAGGATCGCCAATTTGAGATTGCCCGCAAGAATGCGGTGATTTTCAAACGCTATCCCCACGATGATCTGACCGGGCAGGATCAGACCTCTTGGCGGATTGCCGAATTTAATTTCCGGCAACAAGCCGAAGATGAGCGCTGGCGTTGGCACAGTTATCCGGTCAATCAGCTGTTCGGGATTCAGTCCCAACTTCCGGACTTTCTCATCAATATTCATGCCGTAGCCAATGAGACGGGTGCGCGCGATTACATCGCCCGTATGCGGGGGTTTCCACGCGCGTTTGAACAGGTCACCGAGGGGCTGAACGTTCGGGAAGCCAAGGGCTTGTTGCCACCGAAATTCGCGGTTGAAAAGACGATCGTGCAGGTTCGGGATTTTATTGCCCCCGCGCCCGCGCAACACCCGTTAGCCAAAGCGCTCGAGAGCAAACTGGCCGCATTGCCGGCCGGGAAAATCAGCGCGCAGACCCAACAAGCCCTGATGGCCGATGCGGTGGCGGTGATCGAACGCGACGTCTACCCGCCCTACCAGCGATTGTTGCAGCACCTCGAGGCACTCGAGCGCAAGCCCTTGAACAACGACGGTGCGTGGAGCCTGCCTGAGGGCAAAGCGTATTACGAGTATTTGATTGCGCACCACACAACGACCCGAGCCACCGCCGACGCCCTGCATCAAGAAGGTTTGCGCGAGGTCGAGCGCATTGGGCTTGAAATGGACGCCATCCTGGCGCAACAGCAGATTCCCGGGGTCACCCGTGCTGCCAAGATCAATACCTTGGCGCGACGCTCGGACCAACTGTATCCCGACACCCAGGCGGGCCGAGAGACGATCCTGAAGGACTATCAGGCCATCATCGATGAGGCGGATGCGGTGTCCCAGCAGGTGTTTGATCTGCGGCCCAAGCTCGGGGTCACGGTACGTCAGGTCCCGGCTTTTTCCGAAAAAACGGCGCCGGGCGGTTATTACCAGCCGCCTTCACTGGATGGCGATCGGCCGGGGGTGTTTTTCGCGAACTTATACAAAGTGGAGGGGACGCCGAAATTCACGATGCGAACCCTCGCGTATCACGAGGCGATTCCGGGCCACCACTTTCAGATCGCCTTGCAGATGAAGATGGAGGACCTGCCCTTTTTCCGGCGCGCAAGCGGCTTCACGGCCTACGTTGAAGGGTGGGCGCTCTACGCCGAGCGATTGGCTCGGGAGATGGGACTGCAAAAGGAACCACTGAACGACCTCGGGCGATTGCAAGCCGAAATGTTCCGTGCGGTGCGGTTGGTGGTGGATACCGGCATGCACGCCAAGCGCTGGAGTCGAGAGCAGGCAATCGATTACATGGTCGAGCAAACCGGCATGGCCGCAAACGAGGTCACGGTCGAAATCGAGCGCTATCTGGTCATGCCCGGGCAGGCGCTGGCCTATAAGGTCGGGATGATGAAGATTCTCGAATTGCGCGCGTACGCCCAATCGAAGCTCGGCGATCGCTTTAATTTGAAGGACTTTCATCGCGTCGTTCTTTCGCAAGGTGCGGTGCCTCTGGAAATTCTCGAACAGGTGGTCCGCGAGTGGGCTTCGATCTGATTCATACCCCGGCTGCGCTGATTGATCATGCGCAGATGAGCCGTAACATCGCCCGTATGCAAGCCCGCATGGACGTGCTCGGGGTGCGCTTTCGGCCCCATGTGAAAACCACCAAATGCGTCCCGATCGTGCGCGAGCAGATCGCGGCAGGTGCCCGCGGCATTACCGTGTCGACGCTCAAAGAGGCGGAACAGTTTTTTGCCGAAGGCATCGTGGACATCCTCTATGCGGTGGGCATGGTGCCCTCGAAGCTGGCGCAGGCGAGTGCGCTGCTCGAGCGGGGTTGCGCGCTTAAACTGATCGTCGATAACGTCGAGGCCGCACAGGCCATTTCTGAATTTGGCAGGACCCACCATCAGGTCTTTGAGGTCTGGCTCGAAATTGATACTGACCAGCATCGATCGGGTCTGGCGCCCGAGGGTGCTGCGTTGCTCGAGGTCGGCCGTGCGCTCGTAGGCGGTAGCGCCCACCCCGATGATGCGGCGCAGGGTGGCGCCCGGCTCGGCGGCGTCATGACCCACGCGGGATCGAGCTACGCCTTGAGCACGCCGGAGGCACTGCAGGCCATGGCCGAGCAGGAGCGGGCGGGGTGTGTTCGCGCTGCACAGCGGCTGCGCGCCGACGGTTTTCCCTGCCCCGTCGTCAGTGTAGGCTCCACGCCAACCGCGCTCTCGGCCCGACAACTCGAGGGTGTTACCGAGGTGCGTGCGGGCGTTTACATCTTTTTTGATCTGGTGATGGCCAACGTCGGCGTCTGTGCTCCGACGGAAATCGCGCTCAGCGTCTTGACCACGGTGATCGGACATCAGCGCGAAAAAGGCTGGGCACTCGTGGACGCCGGTTGGATGGCCATGAGCCGCGATCGGGGCACGCAGGCACAAGGCCGCGACTATGGCTATGGCCTCGTGTGCGACGCGCTCGGTCGGCCTCTCGATTCGTATGTCATGAGTTCGGCCAATCAGGAGCACGGGATCGTGGCGCACTCGAGCGAGCCCGACCATGCCATCGTCGAGCGATTTCCGGTCGGCACGCAGCTGCGCATCCTGCCCAACCACGCCTGTGCGACTGGAGCTCAGTTTCCCCAGTACGAGGTTCTCGAGACGGACGGGGTCTTGCATCGCTGGCCGCGTTTTTACGGCTGGTAGGCCACGCCGCCCCCGATTCACATTGCCTTGAAGAGGCCGCTGAAGGTCCGACTGATCTCGAGCGTTTCGGGCCAGTCGCGCAGCCGCACCAACTGCCGGCCGCGGTCATCCCGATCAACGCTGGCGATCGCGTGTACGTTCACAACGGTGCTGCGATGGATTTGCCAGAACCGTTCGGGATCAAGCGTCTCGAGCAATTCTCGAATCGAGGTTCGAATCAGGCCAGTCGTTCGGGCAGACTGAACCCGGGTGTACTTTTCATCACTGATGAAGAACAGAACCTCGTCGATCGGGACCATTTGAATCGTCGAGCCAACCCCGGCCTGAATCCAGCGCAAGGTCCTTTCTGGCGATGTGCGTTGCTTACCCAGTTGAAACAGCAGGGACTGCAGGTGGGGTGGAATCGCCCGCGTGTCCGGGCCTAATCGTTGCCGGAGTCTGGCCACCGTCAAGCGCAGCCGCTCGGGTTGTGCGGGTTTCAGGACATAGTCCACCGCCCCCCGCTCGAAAGCTTCGACCGCGTACTGATCAAAGGCCGTCACGAAGACGATTTCGGGCGGCGGGCGGTCGTCGCCGAAGTCCAGTTGAATGATCTGGGCGGCCGCTTCGATACCCGTTAAGCCGGGCATGCGGATATCGAGAAAGACCACATCCGGCTTGAACTGGGTCACCAGATCGACGGCCTCCTGGCCATTGCGGGCCTGCGCCACCAGTTCGAGCTCGGGCCAGACCTCGCGCAGGCAGGCGACGAGCTGATCGCGCAGCAAGCGCTCGTCATCCGCGACGATGGCCCTAACCTGTTCAGAGTGTCGTGCCATCGTCTTTTTTCCGTGCCCGTACCCGATTGGTTTACGTGACTCAGGCGCTCACGACCCGGTAGGGCAGCGAGATTCGGACCGCCGTGCCTTCGGGCTCGTTACGAGCGATCGTCAGCGTTGCCTCGGTGCCATAGAGATGCTTGAGGCGTTCGCGAATATTCTCAAGCCCGCTGCCCAGTGGTGCAATGGTCGGATTGGCTGCGGTGGGCGGACTGGCACCGAAACCGACACCCGTATCACACACATTGACCAACAGTCGGCCATCGGCAACCAGGGCCTCAATCGTAATCTCACCGCCTTGCGGCTTCGGTTCGAGCCCGTGCTTGATCGCGTTCTCGACCAGGCTTTGCAACATCATCGGGGGGAACTCGGCCGACAACAGTCCCGGGGGAACCTGCAGATTCGTTTGCAGGCGCTCTTCCATGCGGGTTTTCAGGATGTCTAGGTAGGGATGGATGACGGCCAACTCTTCGCCCAGGGTTCTGCGCAATTGCGCTTTGCCTTCACGCAGGTTCGGCATCGTGGCGCGCAGGAGCGCAATCAGACTTTGCTGCATCCGGCTCGCCCGCGGCGGATCGGTTTGGATTAAATGATCGATCGATGCCAGCGTATTAAACAGAAAATGGGGCTCGAGTTGTGCGTGCATTGCGGCCATCTGGGCTTCGGCAACCTGACGCCGGAGTTGCTCAGTCTCCGCGGTCTCGGTCGCCACACTGGCCTGTGCTTCGGCGCGCAATCGACCCGTGTAGGTGATTTTGATGATGATCGAAGCAACGATCCACAGGAATGCGAGATCCGTTAAGAACTTGCCGGACCCAGTGTGGACGTGGACCCGGGGCCCTGAGCCCATTGTGTTGTCGTCGTCCTCGTCATCCGGGTGGGCTTGACCCTTCTTCTCGACCATGTTCTTGTGGATCTCCCGAATCACGGTCTCGAAGATTTCGGTCGCGTCGCCCGAAGCCGGGACATTGATTTCAACCCGTGGCTGGTTGTCTCGTTGAATCTCGATGTGGATTTGCGGATCCTTGGGCTCTGGGGTGGGTAAGGTCTCTTCTGCCGAGTTCGCAACCAGCGTCGTGGTGAGCATGGCGGCCGGTTGCGGATGGCGCTTGACGTCGACCACCTGCTTCAGGGTCACGTGCTCGGAGGCAAACCAGGCAAAGGGCGGCAGACTTTGGAGGATGCTGGCGCAGATCATCAAGAGGAGTGCGAGCAGGAAGAATTTTTTCCAGCTGATCCCGACAAGCCAGCGTGCATAGGCATGAAAGCCTTGGGTGACAGGTGCGAATCGTTGGGTCCAGCTGATCATGAAATGTGCCTCTGAGCGTCGGAAGGTCCAGGTAAGGATCTCTGGGACATCAGCTGCACGCCAACGGCTTCGCGACAAATCGCGGATCCGCGGGCTTGAACTGCATCCGGGTGCGACGAAGCGTTGTTCGAAGAGCCGTTCAGGCCAGCCAGCAAGCAGCCTGGGTTTGGCCTGACCCTTCGGAGCCCCCTTTAAATGCCAACACCGGGCTGGCTTGTGCGCATTGATCCTGCGCGATCGGGCAGCGGGTCCGAAACGCGCA
>RFVZ01000087.1 GCA_009922405.1 Betaproteobacteria bacterium | reverse complement strand
CGGGCGTCGTGCGACGGGTGGGTGGAGAGCCATTGCGGGGGCTGACCCTTTCCGATCGCAGCCATCTTCTCCCACAACACTGCGGCGCCACGCGGGTCATAACCGGCTCGGGCGGCAATCTCCATCCCGATCCGGTCGGCCTCGGTTTCATCCTCCCGCGAGAATTTGAGCAAGGCCAGTTGAGAGCCGCCTGATACCAATTGCCCCCCCAAATCTCCATACCCCATGACATGGGAGAGCACGGATGCGCCAAGGGTGAGCGCCTGTGCAACCCGCGCTTTACCCACGCGCTCACGGCCATGCTCTTGCAAGGCATGAGCAATTTCATGCCCCATCACCATCGCGACCTCATCGTCGGTCAATTTCAATTTTTGAATAATTCCGCTATAAAAAGCGATCTTCCCGCCCGGCATGCAAAAGGCGTTGATCTGGTTTGAGCCGATCAAGTTGACCTCCCAGCGCCACTGCGGCGCCCGAACGTTGAACTTCGCCGCGTGCGGAATGATGCGCTCTGCAATCCGGTGCAGACGCCGCAGTTGTAAATGATCGGGCGAAGCCAATGCGTCTTTGGCAGCCGCCTGCTGCAACAACTGCTGATACTGCGCCTGCGCCGAACGTTCGATCTCTTCGGCCGAGACTAGATTAATGGCCTTGCTCTTGGGCGGCGTCTGATCAGTACCCTCTGTCGCCTGGACACACCCCGGCGCCAACGCAGTAAACGCGATGAGACACGATGCAATCCAATAGAGGGCACGAATTTTTGCACGCACCTTGGCACGCAACTCGGTAGGCACCTCGGTAGGTACCTCGATACGCGCCGCGATACGGTCACGAGGCCATTGGCCCCAGCAATCATTCAAAAACAAGGTGTCCATCCAGCGTGGGGATCCATCCGATCAACGAGGCAAGCCATACAATAGTGGGCGATGTCGATACCGAACGCCCAATCCGCTGCACCCCGCGAACCGTCTTCGACTGAGGCGCCCGGGCTGCTGCGAACTTACGCACTCGCCTTCGGCAATCGACGCATTGGCGCCATGTTACTGCTCGGATTTGCCAGCGGGCTCCCACTGGCCTTGTCCTCAGGCACCCTGCAGGCGTGGTTGACTGTCGAGGGGCTCGACCTCAAGACCATCGGGTTCTTTGCGCTGGCTGGCCTCCCTTACACGTTCAAGTTCGTCTGGGCCCCTCTGCTGGACCGTTTTGAACCGGGGGCCGAGGGCTGGTTTGGCCGACGCAGGGGTTGGCTGGTGATCACCCAACTCGCGCTCGCCGTCCTGTGCTGGGTGCTCGCGGGCCTTGACCCCAAAACCGAGATCGCGGCCGTGGGCACCTGTGCGGTGTTACTCGCGTTTTTTTCCGCATCCCAGGATGTGGCCTTCGATGCCTACCGGGCCGACTTGCTACCGGCAAATGAGCGCGGTGCGGGCGCTGCGGTTTCCGTTCTCGGATACCGCCTGGCCATGCTCGTCTCCGGCGGTCTCGCACTCGTGCTTGCTGATCAGTGGCTGGGGTGGTCGAACATGTACCGCGCCGTGGGTGTCCTGTTTGTCCTGCTCGCAGCGGCAGGCCTGCTAACCCCCCGCGTCTCCGAATCAAGGGCACCCGACCGCGCAGGCACCCAGTCCAGCACCGCGCCCTTGCGCGCCCCGGCCAGCGTCGAGTTGCGTGGCTTTGCCGCCATGGTCATCACCGGATTGGCGCTTTGGACGGTCGTTCGGTGGTTGCCGGCGCAGACGATTGTCACCTCGCCGCTCGGGCGCTGGCCGACCCTGGGCTGGGACACCGTGTCGATTGTGATTGCGGCGGTTGGGGCACTCTGGGCCGCGAGACGCGCCAGGTTTCCCTCATTCGTTGAACCCTGGGACGCTTTTTTCAGCCGCCCCCATGCCGTCGCACTGCTCGCATTCATCGTGCTCTACAAACTGGGCGATGCATTTGCCGGCAGCCTTTCCACGGCATTCTTGATTCGAGGAGTCGGGTTTTCGGCGACCGAAGTCGGTGCTGTGAACAAAGCACTCGGCCTCGCGGCCACCATCGTGGGCGTCCTGGCCGGGGGCGCCTGGCTCGCGCGGGCACCACTCTGGTCGGCTCTGATGACCTTTGGAGTGCTTCAGGCGGTCTCGAACCTCGGCTATTGGGTCCTCGCCGTCAGCCCGAAGAGCCTGCCACTGATGGCGGGGGCGATCGGTCTTGAAAACTTATGCGGCGGCCTTGGCACCGCGGCCTTCGTGGCGTTCCTCATGGCCTTGACCGACGCCCGATTTTCGGCCGCCCAATTTGCCCTGTTGTCCGCACTGGCGGCGGTCGGGCGGGTCTACGTGGGACCGACCGCAGGTGTGTTGGTTGAAACCACAGGGTGGCCCACCTTTTTTGTGATTAGCGTCTTCACGGCGCTCCCGGCGCTCTGGATGCTGATGCGCCTGCGCGGCCCGATCAGCGCGCTTGATCGACCGCCAACCCCCTCAAGGCCATCTACATGAACCGTCGCGCAACCGGCGCGCTCCTGCTGCTCGCATTGCTTTGGGGCGGATCATTCCCGTTTATTCGAGTCGCAGTCCCGGAGTTTGGCCCACTGCCATTGATGGCGCTGCGAGCGCTCATCGGGGCCGCGGTGTTGGTCCCGATGCTGACATTCTCCCGCCGCCTGGATAGCCTGCGCGACCGGACGGGTCATGCTCTTCTGGTCGGTGTCATCAACTCTGCGCTGCCATTTGTGCTCTTTGCCTGGGCCCAGCAGTTTGTCCCTGCGGGGCTCAACGCCATTCTGAACGCCACGACGCCATTCTGGACCGCCTTGGTGGCCTGGGCCTGGCTCGGCGACCAACTCGATCGACGCCGGATTGCCGGGCTGGTGATCGGTTTCGGTGGTGTGGTGATCCTCGCCTGGGAGCGCGCGAGTTTTGGTGCCGGTGGCAGCGGCTGGGCGATCCTTGCGGCACTGACAGCGGCCCTGAGTTACGGTGTGTCGGGCAGTTACATGAAACGTTTTCTCAGCGGAGCCAATCCACTGGCAATCGCCACCATAAGCCAGTTGAGCGCCAGCGCGCTCCTGACGCCGCTTGCGCTGCTGAACCTTCCGACGGCTCTGCCCTCGGCCAAAGCCTGCTGGGCGGTGTTGATGCTGGGCGTTTTTTGCACCGGCTTTGCGTATGCGATTTTCTTCTGGCTGATGGAAAAGGTGGGCTCTGCACGCGCGACCACCGTGACCTTCCTGGTCCCGTTATTTGCAGTCACCTGGGGTAGCCTCTTGCTCGATGAGCAGGTGACCTGGGACATGGTGATCGGAGGGAGCGTGATCCTCGCAGGCACCGCCCTGACCTTGGGTTTCTCCCCGAATTTGCGCCTCCCATTGCGCCGTCGTCCAAACCCATCCGCCGCTTCGGCTGCTTCGGCTGCTTCGGCAGAACCATGACGAACCCGCGGCGCGCACTGGACCCCTCGACCCTGGCGCGCAGCCTGACCCTAATTCGCTTCAGCACGATCGGCCCGGTGGTTTGGCTCGTCACGCTAGCGTTCGCCGACCAATTGGGCGCCAATCCAATCGAGAAACTGATTCGAGAAACCGGTACCTGGGCCCTGATCTGGTTAAGCGCGAGTCTCAGCGTCACCCCGATACGAGCGATCGCCGCGCGTCTGAAACCGCCCGGGTTCCAGATCCTGGCCCAACTCGGGCCGCTTCGGCGCACCTTCGGCCTCACGGCCTTCTGCTATGCATTGCTACACTTCAGCGCGTACGCCGCTTGGGATCAGGGGTTCGAACTCGGCCCCATCATCGCCGATGTCATCAAACGGCCCTTTATCGCGGTCGGGATGGCGTCGCTCCTCGGTTTAAGCCTTCTTGCGGCCACATCTCCCAAGCGCGTGGTACGTTGGCTTGGTGGGCTTCGCTGGCGGCGCGTCCATCGCCTCATTTACCTGATTGGCCCGCTCGTGCTTTTGCATTTCACGTGGCACAAAGCCGGCAAGAATGATTTCGAGCGCCCGATCCTCTATGGCACCATCATCGGCATCGGCCTCCTGATGCGCATTGGGTTCTCGATTGCCCAGCGTCGAGCGAAGCCCTAAGAGATCAATGCCGGTTGGGCGTCGATTCGAGCGCAGATTCGAGCAAGGATTCCAGCATTTGCGCCGCCTGCAACGTCAAGCCGTCGGCACCCGGTGGGCCAATGACTTGGAGCCCCATCGGTGCACCAGACACCCCACGTAGCCCCGGCACGCTGACGCAAGGGTTGCCAATCAACGTCCAGACCCGATTGAAATGAGACGGTCCGGTGCTTTCGAACCCCAGGGGCGCCTCATCCGGCGCGCTCGGAGTCAGCAGCACGTCACACTGGGAATTGAACCAATCGGTTAGGGCGGGTCGGTAACGCTGGGTCAGCGCCTGCGCCGTCGCATAGGCCTCATCACTAATCGTTTCAGATTCCAGTAAATAGTCCCGCAAAATCGACGAGAGACCCTGCGCGTTTCGCTGCATTTCCGGGCGTAGAGCCCGCACAGCCTCCCAGCCCTGAATCACCCCATGGGCCTCAAAGAGTTCGGCCACCATCGCGGGGAGTTCGATGGGCTTGATCGTCGCCCCCGCGCTCGCCCAGGCTCGACTCGCGGTCTCAATCGCCAACGTGGCGCTGGGCGAATAGTGGCCCCAAGGATAGGACTGCGGGACGCCCACAACCCAGGGCTTTGGGGTCATTCGTTCAATCACCTGAGGGCTCGGACTGAGCGCCTTTGCCAACCAGGTCACGTCCCCAACCGTTCGGGCAAAAAGACCGGCCGTGTCGAGCGACCACGAGAACGGCTTGAAGCCGTTGATGGGGAGTTGCCCAAACGTGGGTTTGAACCCCACTACGCCGCAATACGACGCAGGACGAATCGTCGACCCTCCCGTCTGAGAACCGACAGCCCAAGGCAACAGGCCGGCTGCGACCGCCGCGGCCGACCCCGCCGAGGAGCCACCGGGCGTACGATCCCACGCAGCCGGATTCCGCGTCGGCGCTGGATGTAAAAACGCGAATTCGGTCGTCGCTGTCTTACCCACCACGACACCGCTGGCCCGCTTAATCACGCCCACCAGTGCGGCGTCGACTCGCGCGGGAACAAGCGAATGCAAGGCAGAACCGTAGGCCGTCGGCAATTCGGTCGTATCGATAATGTCTTTCAAACCGATCGGTAGCCCACCCAGTGAGGCGGTGCCTGAACCTGCAGCCCTAATTGCGGCCTGCTCGTCGATCAAACTGGTAAACGCCAGGATTCTCGGGTCATGCGCCGCAATCGCTGCCAGGGTTTGACGCATCAACTCCGCGGCCGTGACCTCACCCCGGCGAATGGCGGCCAGCGCCTCGAGTGCCGTGGTCTGCAACCAGATCGCGCTCATGACTGCAAGTCCCTGGATCGAACCTTTGAAAAATTCGAATACCGCACCAGTGCCTGTAAAGCCGTTTGAACAATAGAATCCGCATACTGCGTCCAAACCCATCGGTACCCAAGGTGATCATCCGTGCCTCCAGGTATTCGGCGATCAATTGCGGCCAGGCGCGAACATAGTCGCTCGCGGCAATGATCGGTGCCTCACCCGCCAACAAGGTGGCCACATGACTCGCGCGCGGTTGGTCAAGCGGTTCGCTCTGATCGAGTCGTTGCAATACGCAGGCCTCGCGGGCCAATTCGCTATAACTCGTGGCACTGAAGACTTCACAGGTGATGCCATGCTGGTCGGCCAGCTGGTGCGCGGCGATCAGCACTTCACGCAGGATCGCCCCCGAGCCAAGCAGTCGGATGGTTGGAGGGTCTTGGATCGGCTCTTTGAGGGGCTCTTGTTTGCGCTCGGCCCGCTCAGTCGGCTCAATCACCTGCAACCGATACAAGCCCTTCAACAGGTCGGCATGCGTGCTCTCAGGCAGGCTGGGCATCGCATAATTTTCATTCATCAGTGTCAGGTAATGGAATTCATCTTGCTGCTCGACCAGCATTCGCTTCATGCCATATTCAAGAATGACCGCGACTTCGCCCGCATGCGCCGGATCCCACGCCCGGCAATTCGGGATCGTGCTCGCAACCAACAGACTCGAGCCATCCTGATGCTGTAATCCCTCACCTCCCAGAGTCGTGCGGCCAGCAGTTGCCCCGAACAAAAAGCCCCGCGAGCGCTGATCGGCCGCTGCCCAAATGAGATCGCCCACGCGCTGAAACCCGAACATCGAGTAGTAAATGTAGACCGGCAGCATTGGTAGACCATGCACGCTGTAGCTCGTCGCCGCCGCAATCCAGGAACTGAGCGCACCCGCTTCGTTGATCCCTTCCTCGAGTAACTGCCCGTCGGGGATTTCCCGGTAATACAACATCGTGTCACGATCTTCGGGCTCGTACTGCTGACCCTCGGGCGTGTAAATACCGACCTGGCGAAACAGACTCGCCATTCCGAATGTACGCGCTTCGTCCGCCACAATCGGGACGATCCGAGGGCCCAAGGCCGGGTCTTTGAGCAAATTCCCAAGCATCCGAACCGCCGCCATCGTGGTACTCATTTCGCGGCCGTCGGCCTTCAATGCGAAATCCCCCCAAGCGGAGATCGGGGGCACCGGGACCACCGGCGTACCCGGATTGCGCAGTGGCAAAAACCCACCGAGTGCCGCGCGGCGCCCCTGCAGGTAGCGAAGTTCAGCACTCTCCTCGGCGGGTTTGTAAAAGCGCAGGCTCGCGACATCCTCGTCGCTCAGGGGCAAGGCGAAACGGTCACGGAATGCCATCAGCGCGTTGACGTCGAGCTTCTTGGCCTGATGGGCCGTCATGCGGCTCTCACCAGCCCCGCCCATGCCATAGCCCTTCTTTGTTTTAGCCAGAATGACGGTCGGGCGCCCAGAATGCGTCCGCGACTCAGCGAAGGCTGCATATAACTTCCGAAAATCATGACCACCGCGCTTGAGCCCATCAATCTCGGCTTCACTCATGTGCGCCACAAGCTTCTGGACTTCGGGGTCCTGCCGAAAGAAATGCTCAATGTTGTAAGCACCATCGTTGGCACCGAGGGTCTGGTATTGCCCATCGACCGTGCGGCTCAGCGCGCGCAGCAATACGTGGCCGGTATCGCGGGCAAACAGGGCGTCCCATTCGCTACCCCATAGAACCTTGATGACTTTCCAGCCCGCCCCGTTGAATAGCGATTCCAGTTCCTGGATGATTTGCCCATTACCGCGCACCGGGCCATCGAGTCGTTGCAGATTGCAGTTAATGATGAAGGTCAGGTTGTCGAGCTTTTCGCGCGCAGCGAGCGTGAGACGCCCCAGACGTGACGCTCCAACGCGCTCTTCTCCAACAGGCCGCGTGCCTGCAAATAGCGAATAAATCGCGCCTGATAGACCGCATTCAACGGCCCCAGCCCCATCGACCCAGTTGGAAACTGCCAGAAAGTTGGCATCAACCACGGGTGTGGGTAGGAGCACAGGCCATCACCGCTGACTTCCTGTCGATAGTTCGCCAGTTGCTGCTCGCTCAGTCGACCCTCCAGAAATGCCCGCGAATAAACACCGGGCGCGGAGTGCGGCTGAAAGTAGACAAGGTCACTGCTCTGGCCATCGGGACTGGCGCGAAAAAAGTGGTTGAATCCGACCTCGAAAATCTCTGCGGCCGAGGCATAGCTCGCGATATGACCGCCCAGTTCGCCGTACGCCTCATTCGCCCGCGCCACCATTGCGAGGGCATTCCAGCGCATGATTGCCGTCAAGCGCTCTTCAATCCGCAAGTCGCCTGGGTAGGTACCCTGCCGATCGAGACCGATCGTGTTCCGATAGGCCGAGAAAGGCTGCATATGCGGGTCGATGCCTAAGGTCTGGGCGAGCTCCTCAAGCTGCTCAATGAGATACAGCCCGCGTTGCGGCCCAGCGGTCGCGACCACGGCCCGGAGCGCTTCAAGCCACTCCTGCGTTTCCTGCGGATCGGTGTCGATGCTCATGACGGCTTATTACTCAAGTGGCGGATGATTTGGCTCGAATTGTATCGAGCATTAGCAAGGCCACGCGGTTCGGTTCCATCCCGCCTTGGATATCATCCCCTCAATGTCCGCAATCCCCCGACCGACCTCCGGACCAATCTCCGGACCAATCTCCGAAGCGGGGGCCCGTCCGGTCGAGCGCTGGATCAAGCGACAGGCGCATGCCACCGTCGTGTCCGAGGATGCGACCCCCTTTGTGAATGCCAATACCTTGCAGGAACTTGGCAACTTGTAGAGAGTGAGCGGGCTTTATCAGAATGACTCCACCATGAATCAACACCCAGGCGCCTTGGTCCTCTTCTCGGGCGGGCAGGATTCGGCCACCTGTCTCGCGTGGGCCCTGGATCGATTCGAGCGGGTCGAAACCATCGGATTTGACTATGGTCAGCGGCACCGGATCGAGCTCGAATGCCGGACTCGGGTGTTGCAATCGCTGCGGGAGCGATTCCCGGCTTGGGACGCCAAACTCGGCGAGGATCGGGTGCTGGATCTCGCCGTCCTGGGCGAAATCAGCTCGAGTGCACTGACCTCGCAGCGCGCCATCGAGTTCGATGCCAACGGCTTGCCCAACACGTTTGTCCCAGGTCGGAATCTTCTCTTCTTTACCTTGGCTGGCGCGCTGGCCTACCGGCGCGGCCTCAGCGTGCTGGTCGGCGGAATGTGCGAGACGGACTACTCCGGCTATCCCGACTGCCGGGATGACACCCTCAAAGCCCAGCAGGTCACGCTGTCTCTTGGCCTGAACGCGCGGGTTGTGATCGAGACCCCGTTAATGTGGCTGGACAAGGCGGCGACCTGGGCCATGACCGAACGGTTGGGTGGCGACGCTCTGGTGGAGCTGATCCGACTCGAAACCCACTCGTGCTACTTAGGCGATCGATCTCGCCTGCACGCTTGGGGCTATGGCTGCGGCGACTGCCCTGCCTGCTCATTGCGCAAGGCGGGTTGGGACCGATACCGACCAAGCAATGCCCGCCCGAGCCATCCGATTCATCACTTCGCACTCGCCAATATAAAGCCCGAGCCATGGAAAAACGGCGATGGCGTGACCCGAACCCTGGCGACTGACAGGCGCGTTGACACGACGATCGCGGCCGCAGATTCCGACTGGAATTGGCGGATCAGCGTCGCCGATATAGAGACCAGTGCTCCTTTCTCCACCTTCGAACAAGTCGACCGAACGCTGATCCTGCTCCACGGCGGCCCACTCATCCTGAACCGGTCCGGCGCCCCAATCACGCTGACCGACGCCGGTGAACGAATCTCCTTTGAAGGTGAAGAAGCAGTCGACGCGCAGATTGCCGCGACCACGGTTCAAGCGCTTAATCTCATGACCCGACGTGGGCAGGTCCGCAGCACCGTTCGCGTAATCCACGGCGCACCGCTGGCGGATCCAGCGCAAGACAGCCGTGCATCCCGTCCACCCGATCACCATTGGGCGTCCTTGACGACGGCGGCCACGCTGGCGTTCGTTGCGCTCGTCGTTACGGGGTCTTATCGGATCGAGTGGTCAGCCGACGATCCAGCGGCGAAGCAATCCCTGATCTTGCGCGCGGGCGAGGGTGTCGTCCTCCGGGAGGAATCCGGCATTGGCCTGGTCTCTGCACTCGAAATCGAGGTCGACACGCCCTCTTTGCGCAGCGACTCCGCAGTCGGCTCGAAGCCGTGGCTGATCCTGATCACGTTAGAATCCAGTACCGATTCCAGCGCGACAATCGCTCACTAACCGGGTCTTCCCTGTGGCCTACCGTTACGCCATCGGCGCCGAATACTACCGGTTTGAGGACCTCAGGAGCCTCCTTGCCAAAGCGAGTCCCTCTCGGT